>JBIKSB010000028.1:0-9235 GCA_044348855.1 Ilumatobacteraceae bacterium
CGACCCGGTGAAGTAGATCGCGCAACTCATGGCAACCCCGGAAAGATTTCTTTCTGTTTTGCCGAAGATGAAGAACGTTCACCCTTCACTTCGCTTGCCACTGAACGCGGAGTTCCTGTGGGTACAAACGCCGTCACAGTATTTGCAGGAGAAGGCCCGCGTTGCGTGGTGGATCAACTTGCACGCACTGCAGACGAATTAGTGAATTCCTACGTGGCATGTTTGTTAACGGTGCATCATCCAAAACTGATTCTTGGATTTGACGCCATCTTGACTATCAGCCCCGATCACGGTCGCATGTTTGCCGATGAAGGATGGACTCGAGAAAAACTCATTGAAGAAATCACACAACGGTCTCTTCGTCCCGGAGTTGATCTAGTACGTGGTGCACATGGAATGGCCGAGGGCATCCCTGCGCATTTGGAGTCTGCGACATTGCCTAAGTTCCGCCCCGGTGGACTGCTGGTCACCTACGCCGGCGGAGGTGCGGGCCTTTTCTCCTCGGTGATTGCAGGGTGGGCAAACGGGAAAATCGGTAGCGACCCCGTTACTCGCACAGTCGGAACCTGATATCTCGATTCGTGACATACTGAATACCAATGGCTTCCATCACCATTCTTGATCCGACCAATGAGTCACGGCCGGCAACACGCGAGTTGTTGGCGCGACCCCCCACCATTGATGGCCACGTCATTGGCTTGCTCGATATCTCTAAACCACGCGGCAATGTTTTTCTCGATCACCTCGAGCACAAACTCACAGAGCGCGGTGCAAAAGTTCTTCGCTTCTCTAAGCCAACATTCACCAAGCCTGCACCAGTTGATCTGCGGCATGAAATTGCCACTCAGTGCACATTGGTGATTGAAGCACTTGCCGATTGAGGCAGCTGCACGACATGCAGTGTGCATGACATCGCAGATTTAGAACTTCGCGGACTACCTGGAGTATTTGTTGCCTCTGATGAGTTCGTCACCGCAGCCGATGCCCAGTCAGTTGCATTGGGATTCCCCACAATGAAGCGCGTCTTCACCTCACATCCCATCCAAGATCGCACCGATGAAGAGATGCGCTCACTTGCAGATGCGGTGTTTGACGAGATTCTTGCCGCTATCACCCAATAACTGCACATACCTAGTAACTACACTTGTCGGGTGACTTCATCGACCCGAATACTGATGCTGCGCCACGGGCAAAGCGAGTGGAATGCCATGGGTCGCTGGCAAGGCCAAGCCGATATTGAACTCACTGATCTTGGCTATGAACAGGCTCGTCGTGCAGCCGAGAAACTCGGCATGTTTGATGCGGTGGTATCGAGCGATCTGATGCGTGCACATCGCACCGCTTCCATCATCGCCGACAATCTTGGAATCGGACTACTTCCACCTGACACCCGTCTTCGCGAAACAGATGTGGGCGAATGGCAAGGATTGACACCTGCACAAATTGAACGTGACTGGCCTGGATATTTGGCCGAACACAAACGCCCACCAGGCTTTGAAGATGATGCATCTATTGTCGCGCGCGTCACTGCTGCACTTGCAGATCTTGCACACACCTATCAAGGCGCAGAAGTTCTCTGTATTGCACACGCGGGCGTTATTCGCGTGATGAGACGCGCACACCGAGTTCCCGATACACGTATCGCAAATTTAGGTGGCTGTCATTTCATCGTGCGTCCACAACCTTCGCTCTCTATTGAAATTGGCGATGTGGTGGATCTTTTTGAACACGGCGAACTAGGCGAAGAACTCTAAACGTGTTTGCCCGATATCTAGACCAGTCATATGCACCGGTCGTACTTAAAAATCTTGACCGACTCGTATGGGCACGTTTGGTGTCTAATGCGTGTTATCGATTCGCACCGCCGTTTATTGCAGTGATTGCGCGAGGACTCGATGTCACAGTTGCCCAATTGGGTATCGCATTCATGATCGGGGAATTCGCAGGGTTGCTCTCACCCGTCATTGGAAGATTTATTGATCGAGGAAATCGTTTGGTGTCGATGCTTCTCGGAGTGTCACTCTTGACAACATCTGTCGTTATTTTGGCATTGGCACCAAATCTTTGGGTGTTTGGTGCGGGCATGTTTCTTATGAGTAGTTCAAAGGTGTTGTTTGATACTTCACTCATCGTGTGGGTGAACGACCATGTCCCCTATGAACGCCGCGGGCGCATCGTGGGAATCATTGAAACGTCATGGGCCTTGTCTCTGTTTATTGGTGTCGCAGCAATGGGTATCACCACAGCACTGTTGTCCTGGCGTGCAGGTTTCATATTGGGTGCAGTCGCCATGGCCATCTCTGGTGCTCTTATAGCCACGGGGCTACCGCGCAACGATGCACACGCACCACC
Organism: Ilumatobacteraceae bacterium; assembly: GCA_044348855.1. Lineage (GTDB taxonomy): Bacteria > Actinomycetota > Acidimicrobiia > Acidimicrobiales > Ilumatobacteraceae > UBA2093. The sequence continues at coordinate 2,353 of JBIKSB010000028.1, forward strand.
GCCTTCAGTGCAGCGCGGCAAAGTTCCTCGCAATGGGTTGTATATCTTTGCGTCCGCTTTTTTGTTGATGGGAGCGAGCCAATGTGTGGGCATCACATTTGGTCCGTGGTTTGAAGACGAATTCGGATTTACCAGTATTGGTTTGATTGTGATTGTTGTGGTGTTGGGGGTCTTTGAGTTGGGATCCAGCATTGGGAGCAGTCGCGTCACAGATCAATGGGGTAAAGAAAAAAGCGTGATGCGCGGTGTCGCTGCTATGGCAATAGCGGGAGTATTGATGACCGTGGGTCACCAGTTTGCATTTCTTGCCATTCCTATGTTGATCATTTATGTCGCAGGCTTTGAGTTTGCACTCGTCTCAATGTTGCCTATTGCAGCAAATCTTGTTCCCACAGCTGGTGGCATTGGTTTAGGACTCACAGTCGGCGCGGGCACATTAGGCCGGGCAATCTTTAGCAGTGTTGCAACATCGCTCTATGACTGGGTCGGCCCACTAGGTCCTGCAATTGCCGCCACAGTGTTGGCAATGCTTACCGCACTTGCAATCTCGGGTTATTCGCGATCACTTCGATAGCCATGGGTAATCGGCATACGTCGATCCTTGCCAAAAGCTTTCGTGGAAACACGCACCCCGGGCGCACATTGCCTGCGCTTGTATTCATTGACATCAACGAGGCGTGCAATACGTGAGACCACATCACGAGCGAACCCCTTGGCCACAATCTCTGGAACAGTGAGATCATCGTCAATGTAGTGACGCAGAATCGGGTCGAGTTCTTCATAGGGAGGAAGACTTTGATCATCGCGTTGATCGGGACGCAATTCTGCCGATGGTGGTTTTGTGAGAACGGCCTCGGGGATAATGATGCGTCCTGCGCGTTCGTTAATGCGTCGGCTCAATGCGAATACGTCGGTTTTGTAAACATCTTTAATGAGTGCATATCCGCCAGCAGAGTCACCATAAATAGTGAAATAACCCACCGCCATCTCACTTTTGTTACCTGTGGTGAGCACCATCCACCCAAACTTGTTGCTCAAGGCCATCAATGTCATCCCGCGACATCGGCTCTGCAAATTTTCTTCGGTGAGATCGGGGTCTCGCTTTTCAAATGAAGGTTGCAACATCTCGAGATACGCCGAAAATGCAGGCTCGATAGAAATCACACGGTGATCGATACCCAAGGCAGTAGCTAACGCAGCGGCGTCATCAAGAGAACCTTGACTTGAATAGCGCGACGGCATCGCAACGCCATGCACATGTTCGGCACCAAGAGCATCTACAGCAACAGCGGCCACGATGGAAGAATCGATGCCGCCTGACAAACCAATGACTACATCGGTGAAACCATTCTTGGTGACATAGTCACGAGTTCCCAATACCAACGCGTGGTACACGCGATCAATGTCTTCATCAAAAGGAATCACATTCCCAGGAGCCACTGTGCCGTTAGCTTCTACGTGTACTACTGCATAGTCAGTATCAAAAGAACGTAGGCGTGCGGCAACAGTGCCATCGGCAGAAATCACCACACTGGAACCATCAAAGACCAGTTCGTCTTGGCCGCCCACTTGATTCACATACACAATGGCGCACCCGGTCGCACGCGCACGTTCCATCAACATGTGTTCACGCTCGCGATGTTTTCCTTGATGAAATGGTGAGCCATTTAAGTTCAGTAACACACGTGCACCTGCGCGTGATTGTGTGAGAGCAGGTCCGTCGGCAAACCACATGTCTTCGCAAATGGAAATTCCCACCGTGATGTCGTTGATCACATGCACACCAGTTGCATTCCCATTCACCACAGACGGGCCTGCTTCGAAGTATCGCTCTTCATCAAACACTGAATAATTCGGCAAGAGTTGTTTGTGATACACGATCTCTACAGAACCGTGACGACACAACGCCGCAGCATTAAAGAGGTTGCCATCTTTGTCATCCACAAAACCCACAACAGCTGCGCACTCACCTGTTGCTGCCGCAATGCGTTGCAAGGTGTTCATGTTGTCGCGCACAAATGCACCCTTGAGCAATAAATCCTCGGGTGGGTAGCCCGTGACGGACAATTCTGGGAAAACGACCACATCGCAGTTGTCACCCACGGCCCGGGCGTAGTCAGCCAAAATCTTTGCTTCATTGCCTGCCAAATCCCCGACAAGGGGGTTCAATTGGGACACAGCCACCCGAATTGACCCGATTTTCGACGATTGCGGAGAAGTACTCACGCTCTGAGGCTAACCACCTGCCCCCGCAAACCCTGTCTAGATAAGGCTCACGCCAGCTCCGAGGGCCTTTTTGCACCGTTTTACACAGCGTTCACAATTATGAAAAGGAAGAGGAACACCGCCATGACATCCTGTAGGGACATAACACGGGGTCATCCCCACCTAGGAAAAGGAATACATCATGCCCATTCAGGCTGAATACATCTGGATCGACGGAACCCAGCCCACACCTTTGCTGCGTTCTAAGACCAAGGTCCTCCCCGATTTCGCGGGCGCCATCTCTGACATGCCGATGGATGAATGGGGCTTTGACGGTTCCTCCACCGAACAAGCAAGTGGCGATGCATCTGACTGCATCTTGCGTCCCGTGTTTCATTGCCCCGACCCAATTCGCGGTGGCAAAAACGTTTTGGTGATGTGCGACGTTCTTCTTGCAAAGACAGGTCAACCACACCCATCCAATACTCGTGCACAGTGTGCAGAAGTTGCCGCAAAGTACAAAGACCAAGAGATGTGGTACGGCATAGAGCAGGAATACACCATGTTGCGCCTTGACGGCACACCATATGGTTTCCCTGTAGGCGGATACCCCAAGCCACAAGGCCCTTACTACTGTGGCGTTGGTGCAGGTCGCGTTGTCGGACGCGAAATCATCGAGGCACACACACAGGCATGTATCGATGCAGGACTTCGCATCTCTGGCACAAACGCCGAAGTAATGCCTGGTCAGTGGGAATTCCAAATCGGACCAGCAGATGCATTGTCGGTATCTGACCACATGTACGTTGCACGCTGGTTGCTTCATCGCATCGCAGAGGATTACAACGTAGTGATCTCATTTGATGCAAAGCCTGAAAAGGGTGACTGGAACGGTGCAGGCGCACACACCAACTTCTCTACTCGTGCAATGCGCGAGAGCTACGACGCAGTCGTTGCAGCGTGTGAGAAATTGGGAACACGTGTGATGGAACACGTGAACAACTACGGACACGACATCCAGAGCCGTCTCACCGGTAAGCATGAGACAGCGCCTTGGAATCAGTACTCCTACGGAGTATCGAACCGTGGTGCATCTGTGCGTATTCCTTGGCAGGTAGAGCGCGACCAGCGCGGATACGCCGAGGATCGTCGCCCGAACGCCAACTGTGATCCTTACCTCGTCACACGTCTCATCCTTGAGACCGTGTGCGGCTAAGCCCACAATCCAAATAATTAACGGAAACGGGGGGCCAGTGGCCCCTCGTTTCTCATTTAGGTAGCCAAAAGCCCCGTAGTAGGGACAGACTAAAGGAATGGGCGAGATGCTCGATCAACACCGTGACTATGTATTGCGAACCGTAGAAGAGCGTGGCGTACGCCTCGTTCGTTTGTGGTTCACCGATGTCCTTGGGACGCTCAAGAGTTTTGCTATCACTCCTGCTGAACTAGAGAATGCTCTCAATGACGGAATGAGCTTTGATGGTTCCTCCATCGATGGTTATTCGCGCACTGAAGAATCCGACGTTCTCGCCATTCCCGATCCGAACACATTCGAAGTGTTGCCTTGGGTAGACCCGAAGACCGCGGAAGCGCGAGTGTTCTGCGACATTCATAATCTCGATGGCACAACATTTGGTGGTGACCCACGACAGGTGCTGCGTCGCAATCTTGATGCCGCACGTGCAGATGGTTTTGAATTCCTCATCGCTCCCGACATTGAATACTTTTATTTTGAAACTCCGAAAAAAGGTGAGGCTCCAATTCCTTTGGATGAAGGTGGATTTTTTGATCTCACCACCACAGACGTTGCTTCGTCATTACGCAAGGAAACGATTCGCACTCTTGAAGTAATGGGAATCCCTGTGGAGTATTCCTTCCACGAAGATGCGCCCAGCCAACAAGAGATTGATCTACGCCATACAGATGCATTGACCATGGCGGACTCTGTGATGACATTCCGCATGATCGTGAAAGAAATTGCCGCAATGCACAACGTGCATGCCACTTTCATGCCCAAGCCTCTCGAGGGCGTACAGGGCTCTGGCATGCACTTGCACTTGTCCTTGTTTAAAGACAACACCAATGCGTTCTATTCCGCAGATGATCCGCATCATCTCTCGCCCATCGCAAAGTCATTCATGGCGGGCTTGTTGCACCATGCAGGAGAAATCACTGCAATCACGAACCAATACGTGAACTCCTACAAGCGTCTTGTTCCTGGTTTCGAAGCACCTGTGCATGTGAGTTGGGCACGCAACAATCGAAGTGGCCTCATCCGAGTGCCCATTCCAAAGCGCGGTAATCCAAACGCCACACGCATCGAATACCGCTCACCTGATCCAGCATGTAACCCATATTTGGCATTTTCGGTGTTGTTAGCAGCAGGCATGAAGGGCATTCGCGAGGGATACACCTTGCCCGCCGAAGCCGATGCCAACTTGTTCCGCATGAACGATGCCGAGTTGGCAAAACTTGGCGTCACTCAATTGCCACAGTCGTTATCTGATGCATTGAAGTTGATGGAGAAGTCAGAGCTTGTGGTGGAAGCACTTGGTGAACACATTGTTGATTGGTTCTTGCGCAACAAGCGTCGCGAATGGATGGAATATAAGACTCAGGTGACTCCCTATGAGCTCAACCGTTATCTGAGGAGTCTGTAGTTCCTCAATGAATGCTGAGATGATCGTCGTATTCCCTGGGACACCTACGCCTGATCTCGCGCGCACTCTTGACCTTGGTGGCTACCGCTGGAAAGCCGTCTCTGGCCCCGAGGAAGCGAACCGCCTCGAACCGCAAAATGGATGGATGGGTGCAATCATCTCGTGTGATGAAGATGCTGAATCGGCCTGGGCATTTGCTCGTGCATTACGCAAGCGTGACAACCCGGTCAATTCTGTGTTGTTGTTGATTTCGGGTGCGCAGTTGGCAGAACTAGAACTACGCGATGATTTGTTTGATGATTTTTGTTTGAGTCCATTTCATCCACGCGAATTAGAAGCACGACTGCGACATTTGTTCTCCTCTGCTGAGGGAGCCACGCGCGCAGACCTGGTGGAACATTCCGGACTGGTGTTAAACCTTGAGACGTACCAAGCAAGTTTTAATGGCACTGCTTTAGATCTCACGTTCATGGAATATGAACTGTTGAAGTTCTTGGCACAAAATCCTGGCAAGGTTTTCACACGCGAGATGTTGTTGTCTCGCGTATGGGGCTATGAGTACTACGGCGGTGCGCGCACAGTGGATGTGCACGTGCGTCGTTTGCGCGCAAAGCTTGGCGAAGAACACGCCAACTTGATTCAAACAGTGCGCTCAGTGGGCTATCGCTTCGGCCAAGGCCGCTGGAGCAACTAGTTACACCTCGCGTGCAAAGGCGATAACTGAGTTCGCAATCATCTGTACTGCAACCGCAGCAAGAATCATTCCGGCAACACGTGCCAGCAAAATCACACCTGCAGGGCGCACAAGCTTTACAACAAGGCCGCTGAAACGCAGTGCGAGAAGGCTCACCGATAATGCAATGGCAATTCCGCCAAGAACGCTGAACCATTCCCCCGCACCTTCTGCGCGTTGGAAGAAAAGAATTGTGGCAACGATGGTGCCAGGCCCAGCAAGAAGCGGAGTGCCCAGGGGAACCATTGCAATAGATGTGCGATCTTCTGGTGAGGCAGCGACGTAGCTTTCTTCTTCTGTCTTGCCGTGCAACAACTGCAAAGCCACCAACAGCAGCAGCAGTCCACCGGCGCCTTGCAACGCAGGCACCGAGACCTTGAGGTAATCAAGGATTGTTTGACCGCCAATAGCAAATATAGAAATCACAAGAAATGCGGTACCAATTGCAAGATAGGCCGCGCGGTGGCGTTCTTTCTCGGTCAAACGAGATGTCACCGCGAGAAAAATGGGGACGTTTCCTGGAGGATCCAAGATCACCAACATGGTTACGACAACTTCACCTAAAAGATTCACGCCTCGAGGCTAGTGGGGCTTTAGGGCAGCACCTCCACACACCACACCGAAACTCAAGAACACAGCGGTCAGCATTAACTAATCCAATTGCTGCATTTGGCGTGACAACTTGGCGTGAAGAGACAACATCTCATCAACTTTGTTGCTCACTAATTGTGCATTACGCACGACAAACTTTCCGTGCACAATCGTGTCGCGCACAGACACAGGACCGCAACGTAGCCACGCTTCCACGGGGTCAGCAATTGCGCCGGCGAATCGCACACCCGTGACATCCCAGATAGCAATATCGCCCACTTGGCCCACAGCAATCTGGCCAATCTCGCCTAGTCGCCCAAGACATCCCGCGCCACCGATTGTTGCCACCTCGAGTGCCATGCGCGCATCTGCAGCATCTGCGCCATTGCGTAACTTGGCAAGCAACATTGCCTGACGAGCTTCTAACCACAGCGACGCCGAGTCTGCACTTGAGGAACCATCAACACCAAGACCCACATGCACACCTGCACGACGCAAATCAACAATGGGTGAAATGCCCGAAGCCAAAATCAGGTTGCTGCTGGGACAATGTGCAGCACCAATACCAGCGCGACCCAACTGCACAATCTCCTCGGGATTTGGCATCACGCAATGCGCCACCCATGTGCGATCAGAGAGCCAACCCACTTCTTGCAAGTATTCAAAGGGACGACATCCGAATGTGGCAAGAGAA
>JBIKSB010000029.1:0-9038 GCA_044348855.1 Ilumatobacteraceae bacterium
ATTGTTTTGCCTTCCAAAGCTTTGGCAACAGCATCTTCAGCACGTGCCATCTCTAGGAGTGCGTCTTCGGTTGCATCTGGGGCAACCAGAATGCGACCGCGCACTTTTCCATTGATTTGCACGGGAATCTCAATCGTGTCCTCTTCCAAAAGTGCAGGGTCAGCCACAGGGAAGGGAACATAGGTCACCGATTCATTCTTGCCAAGACGTGACCACAGTTCGTCTGCGACATGGGGACACAGTGGTGACAACATCTGCACAAGTGGTTCAATCAGCACTCGCGGAGAAGAACGAGTTGTCGTCACGTGTTGAGTGAGCGCATTGTTGAATTCAATCAACTTGGCAATCACGGTGTTGAAACGCAGAGCTGCCATGTCGGCTTCCACCCCGGCAATAGTGCGATGCAGATGGCGCAGAAGTTCCTCGGGCGCGGCCTCGTTGTTCACTATCGAATGGCCTGTGTCTTCGTCCACGATGTTGCGCCATAAACGTTGAAGAAAGCGTTGCATGCCCACCACATCACGGGTGTTCCAAGGTCGTGATGCATCAAGTGGTCCCATGGCCATCTCGTAAAGACGGAAAGTATCTGCACCAAATTCTTCGTACATCTCATCTGGGGTCACGATGTTTTTGAGGCTCTTGCCCATCTTGCCGTACTCGCGAGCCACGGTCTCACCGTTCCACACGTATTGGCCGTTGGCTTCGGTGACTTCATGTGCAGGAACTGCTTGACCGCGTTCATCTCGATATGCATAGGCCTGGATATAGCCCTGATTAAACAAACGATGAAATGGTTCTTCGCTAGAGACATGGCCCAGGTCGAACAAGACCTTGTGCCAAAAACGTGAATACAACAAGTGGAGAACTGCGTGCTCCACACCGCCCACATACAAGTCAACTCCGCCAGTGTGTCCCTCATGTTCGGGGCCCATCCAATAGCGCTCCACCTCTGGATCTACGAAATGGTCTGCATTGGTGGGGTCGAGATAACGCATCTCATACCAACATGACCCTGCCCATTGAGGCATCACATTGACTTCACGTCGATATGTGCGTGGCCCATCTCCTAAGTCGAGCGTGACGCTCATCCAATCGGTGATGCGCGCTAACGGAGGAACGGGATCGCTCTGCGCATCATTGGGATCAAGTGCCGTGGGTTTAAAGTCAGCCAATTCGGGAAGCAACACTGGTAGTTCTTTTTCGGGAACTGCATGAGCGTTGCCTTCGTCGTCGTACACGATGGGGAATGGCTCACCCCAATAGCGCTGACGCGAGAACAACCAGTCACGCAATCGGTAGGTAGTGGTGCCTTCTCCAAGTTGGTGTGTGGTGAGCCATTCCACGATGCGTGCAGTGGCTTCCTCAATAGAAGTGAGGCCATTCAAGCTGACAGATTCATTTGCAGAATCGATGTACACACCATCGCCAGTAAATGCACATGGCCATGTTGCGCAATCAGTACTTGGGGCAATTTCATGTTGTTCAAACCACGATGCAGGTGGCATTGCAGTTGCAACTATGGGCAAGTTGTATGCGCGTGCAAACTCAAAGTCACGTTGATCGCCACTGGGAACTGCCATGATCGCGCCAGTGCCGTATCCCATCAATACATAGTCCGCTACATAGATAGGTATTTGTGCACCATTGACAGGGTTTGTTGCAGTTGCGCCAGTGAAGACACCAGTTTTTTCTTTGGAGTCATCTTGGCGTTCGTTGTCTTGTTGGGCCGCGGCCTGAGCGCAGTATGCCTCTACAGATGCGCGCTGTGATTCTGTGGTGAGTGATGCAACAAAAGGATGCTCGGGAGAGAGCACGAGGAATGTGGCACCAAACAATGTGTCGGGACGCGTGGTGAAGACATCAATTCCTCCAGCCGGTGTAGTGAAGGTGACGCGTGCACCGGTGCTGCGGCCAATCCAGTTGCGTTGCATCAACTTGATGGGTTCTGGCCAATCAAGCCGATCAAGATCATCGAGAAGCCGATCTGCATATGCGGTGATACGCATCATCCACTGACGCATATTGCGTTTAAACACTGGATAGTTCCCGATGTCACTACGTCCGTCGGCGGTGACTTCCTCATTGGCCAAAATGGTTCCCAAACCTGGGCACCAGTTAACGGGTGCGTCAGTGAGATATGCGAGACGATGACTATCGATGATGCTGTGACGTTCTGTGGCGCTGAGTTCAGCCCAGGGCGCTCCACTTGGTGTAGGTCGTAGGCCTTGACTGAATTCATCAATCAGTTCCTGAATGGGGCGTGCCTTATCGCGTGACTCGTCGTACCAGGCACCGTGCACCTGAAGAAAAATCCATTGAGTCCACTTATAGAAGTCTTCATCAGTGGTGCTCACACTGCGTCGTGCATCATGGCCAAGACCGAGACGACGTAATTGTCGGCGCATGTTGGCGATGTTGGATTCGGTGTTGATGCGCGGATGAATGCCCGTAGTAATGGCATGTTGTTCTGCGGGAAGACCGAAACTGTCATAACCCAACGTGTGCAAGACGTTGTAACCCTTCATGCGTTTGAAACGCGCATAGACATCGGTGCCGATATAACCAAGTGGATGCCCCACATGGAGGCCGGCTCCTGATGGATAGGGAAACATATCCACGATGAATGACTTGGGCTTTGACCCCAAACGCTGTGGATCAGCGAGTGGTCCAGCTGGGTTGGGAGTATGAAAGGTGCCGTGGGTTTCCCAGAAATCTTGCCATTTGGACTCAATATCGGCAGCCAAGCGCGCTGTATAGCGAAAGGGAGGCATGTTCGATGGGCTATGTGCGGGGGGCGTCGCCGATTCAGTCATAGTTGTGCCATCGTATAGGTCGTGTCTAAGCAACGTCCAAGGTCAGGCCGCCGCGCTCCTAAAGGCGGCTCGTCTCACGGTTATCCCCGTACTGCCCGCCTCTCTGAAGTGTTGCGAGAGGTGATTGCCGATGAGTTGACACGTATTGACGATGAACGGCTCGAACTGGTGACCATCACCGCTATTGATGTGGACCCAGAGATGAACCGCGCGATTGTCTACTTCGATTCGATGTTTGGCGAAGAAGACGACGAGCAAGTCATAGAGGTGCTCCTGGAATATCGAGCCCGCATGCAGGCCTCTATCAATCGACAGATGCATGCACGAAAGACCCCCATTCTTTCCTTCAAGCCCGACGAGGTCATTCGAAGCGCTGCGCGCATTGAAGAACTTCTTCGAAAGAAGCCCGACATCACCCCCGATCAGTAGTTCATGGCTCGACGTCGACCGCCCACAGTGCATGGGCTCGTGCTAGTTGATAAAGCCCCCGCCATGACCAGTCATGATGCGGTGTACGCATTACGAAAACATTTTGGGGAAAAGCGCATTGGCCACACAGGAACTCTGGACCCCGATGCCACGGGTCTTCTCGTAATTGGAGTGGGAAACGCCACGCGTCTGATTCGTTTCATGGGCGAGATGGACAAGACCTATTCGTGCGAAATCGTGTTTGGTGCAGACACGAACACTCTTGATGATTCAGGAGAAGTGATTGCTCGCTATGAGATGGACCCGATTGATCTCGATCGTGCACGTTCGGTCATCGCGGAGAACTTGGTAGGAGACATCTTGCAAGTGCCACCCATGGTGTCTGCATTGCGCGTGGATGGCGTGCGTTTGCATGAACTTGCACGTCAAGGAATTGAAGTAGAGCGAGTTGCTCGACCGATTCATGTGTATGAATTTGCCGTAGAGCCCACCGATGACCCGATGGTGTTGCGCGCACATGTGCGATGTGGGGGAGGAACATATGTGCGCACCCTTGGTGCTGACCTTGGCAGATTGCTCGGCGGTGGAGCCCATATTCGCACGCTGCGTCGACACGCAATTGGGCCATATTCACTTGACGAATCATGCACCGTGGATGCACCTGTGTTGCTTCCCGTGATTGATGCTGTGCGCGGAATGGAACAACACGTGTTAACGGCTGCTGAAATTGATGACGTGTTATATGGTCGCGTGCGCGAATCATGGCCCGGTGAAGGACCTTGGGCAGCACTTGATGAGGCAGGTGAACTTATTGCGGTGTTTGAAAAATGGCGTGACACGCTGGCCAAACCCACTGTGGTGTTTGGTGGCAGATAGCCTGAGCACCCTTGCAAGTAGTGACTGACCTCTCCGTTTCGCCGTGGCCCAATCGGCGTTGTGTGCTGACTATTGGCGCATACGACGGTGTGCATCGCGGTCATCAAGCAGTGATTCAGCAAGTGATTCGTCGCGCTCGTCTAAGCGATGCACTCAGTGTGGTCGTCACCTTTGATCGTCATCCTGCATCGGTGGTGCGTCCTGATGCTGCGCCAAAGATGCTGACCAACGAAGAGCAAAAACGAGAATTATTGACAGCAACGGGAATTGATGCCGTCGTGGTGGTGTCCTTTGATGAGACACAAGCACAAGAGACACCTGTTGATTTTGTGAAGCGGGTATTGGTGGATGCACTGCATGTAGAGGCAGTCATTGTGGGCGAGGATTTTCATTTCGGACACAAACGCCAAGGCAACATCACTTTGTTGCGCGAGATGGGTCAACGACACGATTTCGTATGTGAACCCCTTGTTTTGATTCCTCGTGCCGATGGGGTGGATGAGCCTGTGAGCTCCACTGCAATTCGTCGTGCGTTAGCCGGCGGTGACATTGATGTGGCCACACGCATGTTGGGTCGAGCACACGAAGTGCGCGGCACCGTCACTCAAGGTGATCAGCGTGGGCGCACCATCGGTTTTCCTACTGCCAATGTGTCTATTCCGGAGGGCATCTGTCTTCCATCAGACGGCGTGTATGCCGGGATGTATCGGCGCCCAGATGGCACAGAACATCCCTGCGCAATCAACCTGGGTCGTCGACCGACGTTTTACTCAAGCCAGGGCTATTCGCTTCTCGAGGCCTATCTGTTGGATTTCACCGGAGACTTGTATGGCGAATCTGCATCGGTGCAGTTTCTTTCGTTTCTGCGAAGTGAACGGCAATTCGGTGGAATTGACGAACTGAAAACTCAACTTGTAAAAGATATTGAACATGCTCGTTCTGCGGTGTTGGCACGCCGCAGTGATGTTGTCTAGGTCGGCGACAACAATTTGTATGCAGTATTGCGTTGCGCCAAAGTGCGACGCAATGGCGCGATGATTTCACCAAAACGCCCTTCGGTCATCGCTTGGCCATGATTGGCGCCCGCAGCACGAGAGATGTTCTCATCCATCAACGTTCCGCCTAGGTCGTTACATCCCGCTTGCAAAAGTTGTGCAGCGCCAGAAGTGCCGATCTTTACCCAACTCACTTGCACATTGTCGATAAGTCCGTCATAGAAGATGCGACCAATTGCATGCATCAATACGGTCTCACGGAACGTTGGTCCACGGCGTGACTTTTTCTGCAAGTAAATGGGAGAAGCCATGTGCACAAATGGCAAAGGAATGAACTCTGTGAATCCACCAGTTTCTTTTTGCAGTTCACGGGTCACCATAAAGTGCTTGGCCCAGGATTCGGGATGTTCCACACTTCCGTACATGATTGTGATGTTGGAATGCAGACCAATGCTGTGTGCTTGGCGATGACACTCGAGCCATTCTTCGGTGTTGACCTTGTCGGAGCAAATCACCGCACGCACATCATCATCCAGAATCTCTGCAGCAGTGCCTGGTAGTGATGCCAGGCCTGCATCTTTGAGTCGCACAAGATAATCGCGCAATGTTTCTCCATTGCGCGACGCACCTTCTGTTACCTCTAGTGCGGTAAATCCATGCACATGCATGTCGGGTACCGCGCTCTTTACTGCATGTGTTACGTCGATGTAATAGTCGCCGTCGAAGTCAGGGTGTATCCCGCCTTGCAGGGTGACTTCTGTTGCGCCAAGCAGTGACGCCTCACGTGCGCGTTCTGCAATGTCGTCCAGAGTGAGCAAATAGGGAGTTCCTCGCAAGTTAAGACTGAGTGGGCCCTTGGAGAAACCACAGAACTTGCATTTGTAGGTACACACATTGGTGTAGTTGATGTTGCGGTTATGCACCCAGGTCACGGTGTTGCCCACTGCGCGATAACGCAGTTCGTCTGCATAGTCGGCCAGATAGCCCACTTCAGGACCGCGCGCTCGAAAGAGGTCGACAACTTCTTGTTCACCTAGTTCTTGTCCATTGCGGTGGCCTTCCACAATTTCCTGAATTCGCCCACGGGCCTGTGGTGCGTTGTGTGGAACAAGAGTCATCGGGCGCACATTGGATCCCGAATACCACTGCGTGGACTTGTGTCCCACGAGCACAACTTCGGCACCGTCGTGCACAACATCTGCGGCCGTCACTTTTTCTGGCCAGATAGCACCGGGGTCATCGCGCCCGAGACCTTCGGCATCGCTTCGGTCAAGAACAGGGAACTGCACTGCGGGGTCCAACCATTTTTCAGGTGTGCGCACAAACTCTGGATACACGGTGAGGCGAGGCGCGAGCACAAAGCCGCGTTCTTCTGTCACTGTGCGCAAACGATCAAGTGCTGGCCAAGGGCGTTCAGGATTCACGTGGTCGGCCGTGACAGGTGAGACGCCACCCCAGTCGTCAATGCCTGCATCCAGCAACACCGCAAAATCATCAGAGAGATTGGGTGGTGCTTGAAGGTGAATCTCTGGTGGCAAGATCAATCGAGCAACCGCGATGGACCACAGATACTCATCTTCTGGGCATGGGCGCGCTTTGTGCATTGCGGTGCCTGGTTTTGGCAAAAAGTTTTGCACGATGATTTCTTGCACATGGCCGTACTTGGTGTGTGCTGCAGCCAAGAGATGTAATGCCTCAATGCGGTCTTGTCGAGTTTCACCAAGACCTACCAAGATGCCCGATGTAAATGGAATGGATAACTCGCCTGCAGTACACAAAGTGTTGATGCGTCGTTGTGGTTCTTTATCAGGTGCACCGCGATGGCATTCCAAATCATCACGCAGTGACTCGAGCATCATGCCTTGTGAAGGGGAAACGCGACGCAACATAGCCAACTCATCTGCGTAGAGCGCACCCGCATTTGCGTGGGGGAGAAGTCCAGTCTCTTGGAGTACAAGTTGTGCCATCTCGGCGAGGTAATGCACCGTGGAGTCATATCCGTGCTCGGCAAGCCAGGTAGCTGCGACCTCGTAGCGCAATTCGGGTCGTTCTCCCAAAGTGAAAAGTGCTTCATGACAGCCATTGCGAGCGCCTTGGCGCGCAATTGCTAAGACATCATCGGGTGTGAGGTAGGGCTTTTCGAGACGTGCAGGTGGTTGAGCAAAGGTGCAATAGCCGCACTTGTCGCGGCACAACATGGTGAGTGGAATAAAGACCTTGGGAGAAAAGGTGATGCGTGTTCCATGAGCAGCGTTGCGCACATTCTGTGCGCGAGACATTAACTCATCAAGTGGGGCATTGATGAGGTCGTCAAAGAACGAGCGTTCTAAGGGGTGCGAAGACACAAGGTCTTCTCGGGAAAACTGGCGTAACAAAACGACACCTTTCAGGCGATTGCGATCCAATGGGTTATGCCAGTGCCGGTCGATTACTACGAACGAGTTAGAAAGTGTTCGTGAGCAGTCATGTTGACCGAGCAAGACCCAGTGTAGAAGGTTTAGGCCTGTGAATCGATGTTGGAGATGGCTTCAAACATTGCCGACACATTGTGGCTACCCATCGGGACACGATGCCCAGTGCGGCTAATGAAGCTCAATTGCACCCCAGTCACAGGGTCAAGGGCAGTAAACACTTGCTCGTGACCATGTGCATCCACGATGACATCTGTGAGGCGAGGAACACCGGCTGCATCTAGGGCATCGCGGGTAAATCCTGCATTGAGTACTTCAATCGCAATGTGCTGCACGCCCGAGCCATGTTGTGCAAGTTGAGTGTGCACCGCTGGATTGTGGCCTGGGCCCACAAGAACCACGGTGACGCCCCCGGCCTCTGCGTTGATGACATCGGCATCGTCGGTGACATAGGTACGAAAACCCATCTCTGTAAAAAATTCAGTGGCTGCAACAAGATCGGCTACCGCTACCACCACATGGTCAATGCGACAAGCGACAGTGTCAAGTTCACTGCGCTCGGTTGTGCCAGCTTGTTTTACAGGAGCAGGTTCATCGAGGGATTCTGCAACTTCGATGCGATGTGTTTCTGACAACAAGGTACGAAACAGTTGTTCGGCAAAGTCCGCATCAACTCCCGCATCGATAGCCCATTGGCGTCGTGTGGCCAATACATCGCGGACGCGCTGCGGCTGAATGACTGCAGCTCCCGTCTGCTCTTTGATTTCTGCAACATCGCGGCATACCTGCATGCGTTCAGCTAGTAATCCCACGATTGCTGCATCAATGGCATCAATACTTTTTCTGAGATCCGAAAGATCAGCCATGGTTATTTCTGTGCCTGAACTAATCGTTCAACATGTTTTGCAAGAACATCAATTTCGATGTTGACTGCATCCCCGACAGCGCGGTGACCCAAAGTGGTGACGTCGGCAGTGTGGGGAATCACCGCAACTTCAAATGTGTCGTCGGTGAGATTGAAAACCGTAAGGCTGATGCCATCGACAGTGCAACTTCCTTTTTCCACGACGTAACGCATGAGCTCCTGCGGGATGCGTACAACTAACTGAGGCACAGGTTGGACGATTGTGCCGACAGCATCGACGTGGCCCAGCACGATGTGTCCACCAAATCGACCGTTGGCAACCATCGGGCGTTCAAGATTCACGGGGTCGCCAGGCTGCAAGCGACCCAGATTGGTGCGGGCATATGTTTCGTCCGAGACATCGGCTGTCCACCAGTTGTCGCCTTTTTCCACGACAGTGAGACAACAACCATTCACCGCAATCGAGGCACCAATACCCGAGTCCTCCAACACTGTTGTGGCAGAAATGGTCAATCGAGGACCTTTAATGGCTTTCACAGCCCCTTTTTCTTCCACAATGCCGGTGAACACACTGCCGAGGCTACAACCCGATGAATCACCCTTGGGGGGTTGTAGGGGCTGTGGACAACCTCGTAGCCTGAAGGGGTCC
>JBIKSB010000030.1:0-8972 GCA_044348855.1 Ilumatobacteraceae bacterium
CAACCATGTAGATGCGGCCAAAACAACAATGCTGAGTGAAAGTTCGACACCCACGGGACGCTTCAGCCTGTACACAACTTTTTCATTCAGTGATTTGGCGCGACGCATGCCCACTAGAACAAATTGCCGCACTGCAGCATTCACAAAGAGCAAGACAATGACGAGTGCAGTTTTTAACAACACAACACGTCCGTGTCCGCTGTTAATCAAACTGATTCCATCAATACGCCACACTTGAATAGCACCGGTAACGATGATGCCCACGCTTACTGGTGTGGCAATGCGATACCAGCCACGTAATGCATGCACAAGATCAACATCGCCAGGGCCATGCAAAATCACTCGCCAAATAATTGCAACAGCACCCACCCATAAGGCAACAAATGCCATGTGAATGACCGCAATGACGATGCCCAAAATGACTGCACGTCCAGATGCTCGATCAAATCCAAATGTCAAAATTGTGAATGCAAGCAAAGCAGTGCTGAGCACGACGGTGGATTCAGTAAAGATTCGCTCTGTAATCCATGCAAAGAATGTCAATGCACCTACTGCAATCAGTCGAAGAATTAATGCGCGACCTTCGTTCGTTTCTGCGGCGGCTCCCCATGAAGTAGGTGAAATTGAGCCACCAATGGTGCCGCCAGATTGTTGCGCACTGTAGATAATGATTTGCCCAACAAGAGTGACAATTGCAGCAATAGAGATGATGCGGAAATAACGCTCGGTGATTCCGTATTCCACTCCTTCTGGCCATGCGATCTTCACAAAGATCAATCCACCCACCAAGGCACAGACAAAGAAAAACGCCAGCCATTTCATGAGACCAAGGGGTCCGCCAAGTCGTATTGCTTCGGCGTCGCCCTCTTGGCCAGGTGCTGTGGGCACGGTGGTATTTGTGGTGCCAGGTTCAGCAGGAGCCGTGGTGGTCGTTTGCACATTCGACACGAAAGTGAAGGAGCCACTGCTTCCGTCGGGCAGAGACCACTCCACTCGACAATCTCCGTTTTCAAGGATCTGGGTGAGAGCAGCCGACACGGTGACACCGTCTGCACCAAGCTGGGGAGCACCCAGATTGATAATGCGACTCTCGCATGTGAGCACCAGTCCCATTTGGGCCACGGCATCTGCGCCGCCTACTGGCAGCGTAAAGCGCAGTTGAATCTGGGTAGGCGCCAGAGCCACCACTTCTCCCGCCGCGGGGGATGAGGTGTTGATTGTGTTGTCACCCTCGGCCTGGGCCATGCCGGTGCCCAGTGCAGAGGCACCTAGGAACACGAGGAGGAATGAGAGAAAACGACGCATGATTACTTCACCACGGTAGCCATTGGGCACCGTCTTGTACGGAACAACGATGGCACACACAGACCCTCGGTGCACCGCATTGGTAGGGTCACATCAATGGCAACTCAGTCCCTCTACCGACGTTTTCGGCCTCGTAAGTTTTCCGAGCTCTATGGCCAAGACCATGTGGTACGCGCATTACGCAATGCCGTGGTGCATCAGCGTGAGGGACAGGCCTATTTATTCTCGGGTCCGCGAGGTACAGGCAAGACCACCACTGCTCGCATTCTGGCAAAGGTCTTGAATTGTGAGAATCCTGTCGACGGCGAACCGTGCTGTGTGTGCGATTCCTGTAAGTCGGTAGAACTTGGCACAAGTTATGACGTTCTAGAACTGGATGCTGCGAGCCATAACGGAGTTCAAGAGATTCGCGACATTATTGATGCCGCTGCGCTCACAAGTCCGGGACGACATCGAGTGTTCATTCTTGACGAAGTGCATATGTTGACTCGAGCAGCAGAAGCTGCGTTGTTGAAGACATTGGAAGAACCACCAGAACAAGTGGTATTCGTGCTTGCCACCACAGATCCACAAAAGGTGTCAGAAACTATTCGCAGTCGCGTACAGCATCTTCAATTTCATCTGCTTCCCATGGATGAATTGGAAAAGTACGTCAGGTTTGTGGCTACATCTGCAGAGCTTGAAGTTAATGATGACGACATCGCGATGGTGCTTCGCCAAGGTGGGGGAAGCGCACGCGACACATTGTCGGCGCTGGAATTAGTTGCAGCCGGTGGTGGGGAACCCGAGGATGCGGTCTACACCGAAGAAATCGTGCAGGCAATCATTGATAAAGATCATGGTGCGGCCTTGGCCTCTGTGGCGCGTGCGATGCAACAGGGCAGAGATGCACACACGTATGCACAAGATGTCGTGCGTGTGATGCGAGATTGTTTCTTGTCGATGATGTCGCCGGAGCTTGTGATGCTTCCTGCAGCACGAGTGGAAGAACTCACGCAGTATGCGCGCGCACTTGGTGCTCAAAGAATTGTGCGTGTGATGGAAACACTGGGTTCCACAATGGTGGAAATGCGTCATGCTCCCGATGCACGTCTTCTTCTTGAAGTTGCAGTGGTGCAGTTGTCATCGCCTGCATTCGATGACAGCAACGAGAATCTCCTTGCGCGCATTGCTCAACTTGAAGACACGGTGAAGAAGTTGAAAGAACAAGGTGTGGGTGCAGCATTGCCGCCACCACCTGTCAACCCCAACACTGGGCGTGCAAAAATTGGAGGTCACGTTGCCTCTGGTGGCACGGGGCCAATTGCGAAACCAGCAACAGATCCATCTCAACCCACACCACAACCAGATGTTGTCTCCACACCAGAGCCAAGTCCAGTGATGGAAGCAACGCCCGCCCCTGCGGCTACAACGGGCGATCCCATACAGATGTGGCCACAAATCACCGAGTCCATGAAAGGACTTGCGAAGGCAATGTTCAAGCCTGCGGTTGTGGAGTCATTTGATGGCAAAGTTCTCACCATTAAATTGCCCGCCAATACTCCAGTGAAGCGAGCCCAAGATCAGTCCAGCGCTGTGATTAAGGCAGTGAAAGATACGTGTTCCATCACATGTGTTGTGAATTTCACACAAGCAGATCCCACTGGCGGCATTGAACGACCCGTTGTAGATAACACGCCGAAAACAATCGACAAAGTCGTTGCAGAAGATCCCTATGCACCAATTGATATGTCACAAACTGTGGCAGTCACTGACGCAGTTGATCCGATGCTTGAAGCGTTACAGAATTCATTTCCTGAAGGTTCGTTGGTAGACGACGACACACGCGCAGAGAAGTAGTGGCTTGTGGCTTCCCCGTACACACCACCTGTTCAGATACTTATTGATGAACTCGGCCGGTTACCTGGCATAGGTCCGCGAAGTGCTCAACGTTTAGCACTGCATCTCATCAAGGCAGAAGATGAAGACGTTGCACGTCTTGCTCGCGCAATTATTGAAGCAAAACAAAAAGTGCGATTTTGCGAGCGGTGTTTCAATCTTGCAGATGCTCAACTCTGTGCAATCTGTAATGACGCAAAACGTGATTCATCAATTGTGTGTGTAGTGGAAGATTCACGCGATATTGCCGCCTTAGAACGCACCGGTGAATTTCGTGGGCGCTATCACGTGTTGCTGGGTCTTATAGACCCACTTCAAGGTGTGAACCCCGAAAACTTGAAAGTGCGCGAGTTAATTGCACGCATCAAACCTGAGAACATCACAGAAGTAGTGGTGTGTACAAGCAACAACACAGAAGGTGATGTCACAGCAATGTATTTGGTGCGCTTGTTAGATCCGTTGGGTGTGACAGTGACGCGTTTGGCTAGTGGATTGCCAGTGGGTGGCGATATTGAATTTGCCGATGAAATCACTTTGGGGCGAGCATTTGGTAATCGCCGCAGACTTGATCCCTAACTAGGTTCGTACCTAATCAATTTTTTGGCTGCGCACATGGTGCGTGCGGTAAATACTTTCCTTACCGCTAGCGGCATAAGCCACAACACACACAATTGCGAACCATGCGAGACCTTCACCGCCAAAGAGTTCTAGGCCAAGTACCGTGCATGCAACCGGGGTCTTTGTGGCACCAGCGAGTACTGCCACAGAACCAATGAGTGCAAACAATGCAATGTTGGTATCTGTAATGGTTGCAAAACTTGCACCCGCGAGTGCGCCGATGACAAATAGGGGAATGAATTCTCCGCCCACAAAACCAGTGCCAATCGACAACGATGTGAGTGCAAATTTTGTGCCCCACTGACCAGCCGCCGAGCCATTCATTGCCTCTAGAGCAAGAGCCATAGAGAGTCCGGAATAGTCACGCCAACCAAATGCTGCAATAACAATCACAAGAATGATTCCACCCACAAGTGGGCGCGCGGGATACCAAGGAATGAGTCGACCTGCTGTACGACGAATGAAGTGAGTCAGCGAAATAAATGCCCATGCCAAAAGTCCCGCAAGACAACCAAACAACATCAGTCTCCATAAAGAAGGAATGTCCATGTCGATTGCAGGCATCGAGGGAAAATGAGTGTGATCAACTCCAATGCCGCGTACAACTGCATCACCCACAAAGCTTGCAACACATGCTGGCACTAGCGCCTTGATACGCATGCGGCCCACGCGTTGCACCTCAAGTGCAATGATTGTGCCCGCTATAGGCACACCAAATACCGAGCCAAATGCACCGGCTATTGCTGTAATCAACATGATGGAACGTTCCATCGGTGCTAACCCAAGTCTTTTGCTTAACGGGTCCGTGGCGCCGGCAGCTAGTTGAATTGCTGCGCCTTCTCTGCCTACAGATGCACCCGCAACATGTGAGATGACGCTCGCAACAAAAATCAATGGTGTTAAACGAAAGGGAATCCATTCTGATGGGGTGCGAATTTGTTCAATGACAAGATTGCTGCCTCGCTCTAGTCCTTTGCCTCCATAGTGATACGCCGCGCCCACAACAAGTCCAGCAAGAGGCAACAGATAGAGGAGCGCATCATGAGAAGCGCGAGTGGTAGTGGCCCAGTTCAACGCACCAATAAAGGCAGCCGAAAGTACGCCTGAGATAAGCCCGATAACAACAGCAAAGGCCACCCAACGCGCAACGGTGATTGCGGCGTTGAGTGGCCTCTGAAACATCTAGGTCTTAGACAGTGCGCACGATGATGGCGTCGCCTTGTCCGCCGCCACCACACAATGCTGCAGCGCCCACGCCGCCACCACGACGATGCAACTCATGCAAGATGGTGAGTGCGAGACGGTTGCCGCTCATGCCGATGGGGTGTCCCAATGCAATTGCGCCACCGTTGACATTGACGATGTCATCTGAGATTCCCAATTCGCGCATGGATGCAATACCCACGGCTGCGAATGCTTCGTTCAATTCGAACAAGTCAACATCGCTGGTCTTCATGCCGACGCGATCAAGTGCCTTGAGAATTGATCGGCTTGGCTGATGCAACAACGATGCGTTATCTGGGCCAGCGACCATTCCGTAGGAAACCACTTCACCCAGTGGCTTCACTCCGCGTGCTTCGGCTGCCTTCTTCGACATCAACACAACTGCAGATCCACCATCGGAAATCTGGCTTGCATTTGCTGCAGTGATTGTTCCTTCTTTGTCGAACGCTGGCTTCAAACCACCAAGAGTGTCCATGGTGGTGTCAGCGCGTACGCCTTCGTCATCTTTTACCATGACGGGATCGCCCTTGCGCTGTGGAACTGCTACTTCAACAATCTCGGCCGCCAACTTGCCGGCTGCAATTGCTGCTGCTGCACGTTGGTTGCTCTTCATTGCCAAGTCGTCTTGCTCCTGACGGCTGATGCCACCCGATGTGTAGCGCTCGGTACCAAGTCCCATGAGGCATGCGTCAAATGCACACCACAAACCATCACGCACAATTGCGTCTTGCAGTTCGGTGTTGCCGTATCGGAAACCACCGCGTGCACCTTGTGCAAGGTAGGGAGCATTCGTCATGGACTCCATGCCACCTGCAACGACGATGTCTGCTTCACCCGAAGCGATCATTTGGTCGGCCAAGTAAATGGAGTTCAGTCCTGACAGACACACCTTGTTGATGTTGACGGAAGGCACATTCATTGGAATGCCTGCCTTGGATGCTGCTTGACGCGAAGGAACTTGACCTTGGCCTGCCATGAGAACTTGTCCCATGATCACGTGTTCTACTTCTTCGGGCTTTACGCCTGCACGCTCAAGCGCAGCCTTGATTGCAAAGCCACCAAGGTCGGCGGCGCTAAATGAGGACAGTGCGCCACTCATCTTGCCGATGGGTGTGCGAGCTCCTGCAACGATGTATGAACCGGCCATTTTTATCTCCGTATAAATAGGCACCCAATTGGATGCAACACGTGAAATCAGGTTAGGAGATGAACGCCCAAATCTCGCTATCGTCTTGGAATGGACAAAATCCTCCAAGCCATTATGAACAGCGCGTCCGGTGAAGAACTAGCCGCCATCCCCCTGCCAGAGACCTACCGAGCTGCATTCGTGCGCAAGGAAGACGAACACATGTGGGACGGCGTTCCCAGCCAGGACAAGGATCCTCGCAAGAGCATCCACATTGGCCAAGTGCCCTTGCCCGAGATTGCACCCGATGAAGTGGTGATTGCCGTGATGGCATCATCCATCAACTTCAATACGGTCTGGTCTGCTCTTTTTGAGCCCATCAGTACCTTTGGTGCACTCGCTCGACTTGGTCGCGAGAGTTCGTGGGCCAAGCGCCACGACTTGGATTATCACATTCTGGGTTCAGATGCTTCTGGTGTGGTGCTGCGCGTAGGTAGCGCAGTGCGCAACTGGAAGCCTGGCGACAAAATCACCGTTCATTGCAATCACGTAGACGATCAAGATCCATCATCACACAGTGACTCGATGATGGGCTCCAACCAGCGCATTTGGGGTTATGAAACCAACTTTGGTGGATTAGCTGATCTTGCAGTGGTGAAGGCAAACCAGTTGATGCCAAAGCCTGCGCATCTCACATGGGAAGAAGCAGCAGTAAACGCATTGTGTAACTCAACCAGTTACCGCATGTTGGTGTCACCAAACGGTGCAAATATGAAACAAGGCGATGTTGTTCTCATTTGGGGAGCATCTGGCGGTATCGGCGCCTATGCCGTGCAATACGTCTTGAATGGCGGCGGAATTCCCATTGGTGTTGTGTCATCGGAAGAGAAAGAAGAAATCCTTCACGAAATGGGTTGTGAGTTTGTTATCAATCGAAAGAAGGCTAATTACAAGTTCTTCAAGGAAGATGGCTCGCATGACGAAAAAGAATGGCGCCGTTTAGGCACGGACATTCGCGCACTTGTGGGAGAAGATCCAGACATCGTGTTCGAACACCCCGGCCGCAGCACCTTTGCTGCATCTATTTACGTAGTGAAAAAGGGTGGCACTGTGGTGACTTGTGCTGCAACAAGCGGTTTCATGATGGAGTTCGATAACCGCCACTTCTGGATGCGTCTGAAGAAGCTCGTAGGTTCACACTTTGCGAACTACAAAGAGTCCTATGAAGCAAACCGACTGATTCAAAAAGGGATGATTCACCCTGTGATGTCGCAGGTGTTTACTTTGGAAGAAGTGGGCGAGGCGTCATACCAGGTGCATAACAACATGCATGAAGGAAAACTTGGTGTGTTGTGTCTTGCCCCCGAAGAAGGTCTTGGTATTGATGATCATGAACTTCGCGCGAAAGTCGGCGACAAGCTCAACTGGTTCCGTCGTTAGTAGTAGTTGAAAGGAAAATAAAATGATTCTCACTGAAATCGACCACGTTGCAATTGCAGTTCGCGATTTAGAGGCAGCAGTTGCGTATTACGAAAAAGCCTTTGGCGCCACTGTGGATCACCGCGAAGTTGTGGAATCTGATGGCGTAGAAGAAGTATTGATGAAAGTGGCAGAGAGCTATGTGCAGTTGCTTACTCCCACTTCTCCAGATTCACCAGTAGCAAAGTCCATTGAGAAGCGTGGCGAAGGTCTTCATCACATTGGCTATCGCGTAGATAACTGTGCTGAAGCACTTGCATCGATGATTGCCGCGGGTGCCATTCCCATCGACAAGGCTCCACGTCCAGGATCACGAGGCACCACCGTTGCCTTTATTCATCCCAAGGGCAGCTTCGGCACCTTGATCGAACTCGTTCAGGAGTAAGAATTCACCTCTTTGTTGAGGTGCTTGGATAATTCTCGACTTTGTCGTTAGACACTCCACATGAATCACATCGTGTGGACTTTTGTGGGTGTTGTTCTTGGTTGGCGTGCATGGCGACTGGCCCTATGCGACATCGCTGTGTTGCGTCAGCAACAGACAACATTCGGAGAGGCCCATTTCTCTCAGCGGCGAATCACCGCTGCGCTCTCTGTCATAGGAGGCGGTGCACTGTGGTGGGCATTCTCGCAAAAGTTTGACCATGACTTCACTGTGGTTGTGTACGGAATGTGGTCTGCAGTGTTGTTACGACTGTTTCTTGTTGATGTAGATACTCATGTGCTTGCACGCCGCACCGTCGTGACGGGCACAGTCTGGGGCATGTTGGGTCTTGGCATTGCATCTGTGTGGGATAACACTGGAAGTGTGAGCCAGATGTTGTGGGGGGCAGTGGTGATGTGGCTTGTACTACGAATTCTCGAATTCATCTCGCGTGGTGATTTAGGTTCCGGAGATGTGTCCCTTGGACCGCTACTGGGTCTGTTCACTGGATGGGGGGCAATAGAAGGCGTCTTTGTTGCTGTGGTTGCTGCCTTCTTTCTGGGTGGGCTGTATGCAATTGCTTTAGTCACTTTGGGACGTGCATCTCGGCGCACGTTCATTGCATTTGGCCCCTTTCTTGTTCTCGGGGCGTTCGTAGGAGTTCTACGATGAACTGTTACATGGAATAAAGGAGTCCTCATGGCTGAGTTTTCTGGAATGGTCGCACTTGTGACTGGATCATCAAGTGGAATAGGTGAACGCATTGCACAACGTTTGTCCGAAGGTGGCGCCGCTGTTGTGGTGAACTCTTCAAGTTCTGTGGAAGCAGGAGAAAAAGTAGCCGCTGCACTTCCTGGTGAGTCGTTGTATGTACAAGCAGACATCAGCGACAAGGATCAATGTCAAAAACTTATTGAT
>JBIKSB010000031.1:0-8940 GCA_044348855.1 Ilumatobacteraceae bacterium
GACGCAAGAAATCGTTGCCACATGGCGGCCTTCCTGCGATAGCGCCCACAGTCCGTTTGCGTCGAGTCCATTCACTCATGGTGGCGGGCGAAGCCACCATGGCTATTGCGTTGGCAGATTCATTGTTCTTGTCCATCAGTCCCGATGCTGCACGCACCAAGGTGTTGATGTTTTTGGCTATCTCTATTGCACCGTTTGCAATCGTTGCACCGTTCGTAGGGCCATTTATTGATCGCATTCGTGGTGGCCAACGCATGGTGGTCATCTCAGTAGGTATTTTGCGCGCACTTGTCCTTATCGGTATGTCGCAATCACTTGATTCACTCACTCTTTTCCCGTTGGCATTTGCAGCTCTCATTCTCGGCAAAACCTATGCCATTGCAAAGTCGGCGATTGTCCCCACACTGATTAGTGATCATGATCGGCTCGTGCAAGAAAATGGCAAGCTTGGACAAATTGCAGGCATTGCAGGTTTTGCTGTTGCAGGGCCCGCAGCGTTACTGCAACTCATCAGTACTCAAGCCACGTTGGGCCTTGGCGTGCTGGCATACATTTTTGCCGCAGTGAATGCATATCGATTACCCAAGGTGGTCATTGCAGCCAAGCCTGCTGATCGTTTGGAAATTGAGGAGTTGCATCTTCCTTCTGTCATTACCGCTGCAAATGCAATGCGCATTTTGCGTTTGTGTGTGGGCTTCATGTTTTTCCATCTTGCGTTCTGGTTACGTGAAGAGATCGCCGGCACAGCATGGTTTGGACTTGCCGTAGGTGTGTCGGGCCTGGCTGTATTGGGGGCAAATTTTGTTGGCCCTATCATTCGGCAAAAGATTCCCGAGACCCACATGCTGTTGGGCGCATTATGTGCCTTGGCGCTGGCGGGTGTTTTGACTGCCTGGTATGACCGTGTTTTGGGTGGCATTGCGTTAGCAGCAGTGGTGAACGCAGCATCTGCCATTGGCAAACTTGCCTTTGAATCCACAGTGCAGCGAGATGCGCCCGATGCCAACCGTGGACGAATGTTCTCCAAATTCGAAACCCATAATCAGATGGCATGGGTTGCAGGCGGACTTATCCCGGTGATCTTTAGTCCCTCTGGCGGACTTGGCTTTGCTGTGGTGGGGGCAATAGGCGCAGTTGGTGTCTTTTTGTTTGTGCGCGCCGGCGGGATTTCTAAGAAATCTCCAACCGCGCAAGCCACAGACCAGGAGCCTCCAACTCGTTGGGCGTAGGCAGATTGCTTGGGCTCTCCGTTAAGCGAGCCAGTGTCTCTGTGTCTGCTCGTTCCAACACACCTTGAATAAATGCGCGACCACGTGCTTGTTGTGTGCGAGTGGAAGAAACACCGAGTAAGCGCTCAATAAGAACAGCATCTGTTCCATATTCCACTCGTCGTCGACGGACAGCTTCTGCAATGGATGCTTGCGCACCAAGAAGACGAGCACCCACCGAGTCCACAATGAAATCGATGTAGGCAGAAACTGCGGCAACGTGAGCATCGAGAAGTGGTGCAAGATTTTCTTGTTCAGGCGTGCGCATTGCACCCATCAGAATCATGGGGTCAGAGAAAATCTTTTGGATGTTCTCCATTGCTTCTGGATTGTTGAGATCCAATTCTCCAATGCTGTCCATCACCGCTTGCGGGTCGGGGCGAAATGCCGAGACATGTTGACGAATGAGAACCATGAGGCCTTCGGTTACCGCCGGTGAAGCAAGAACGAGATGTGATGCCAACTCATGAATGAGCACCCACATGCGCATGTCATCTTGGGCGATATCCCAGTCTTTTGCAAAGGCATCCACCGAAGAGGACACAATCAAGATTTCACCTGACTGAGGGCGTGCAAGCGGAAGCTCGTATTGACCCAATGCATGGGAGGCAAGTGCACCCACCATGGATCCAATGGACATCCCCAACATTGCCGGGGCCATCATGGTGGACAATTTGTTGAGCATCGAGGCAAAGGGGTCATCAGGAAGTTCATCGGATGCTTCGCGCGTATTCAGTGCAGTAGCTAAGTCGGTAAACAACGGCCGGAGATCTGTCAAGGTGCGGTGCGCCCATCGCGCACGAGTTGTGGTGAGAATTTCTGGTCGCACCGACGAAGTAGTGGTGACTGCGCCGGCTATTTGTCGCACATGCATGTCCGCAATATCGGCCAATGTGTTGTATTCAATTCGTGTCGTGGCCTGCGGCTCGGGATCAGGATCATCACCCACTGCACCAAGTTGTGCGAATTGTTGAGCGAGATCCCAATTCAATGGCCCTTGTTGGGACATTGCGCGCATCATGTCATTGAAAAAGGGCAAGCCACCAAAAGGTAACGGTGGGAAATCATCTCCATCGGCCATGTGCATAGGTTATGTGCCCGAATCTATGAACGGGCAAAAACTTATTTCCTCTGTGTCATATCCATGATGGATGCAAGTGTTTCTTTGCCCAACATCCAGGTGGAGTAACCCCGACGCACCACCACGCCCACAATGCGTTCCACCTCATCAACCACCACCGCAACATTGCGAATTGGGGCGGGCGTCATTATGGGAATGTCACGTGCAGTAGTGGTCATCGATAAAGACGGCGCCAAAGAAAAGAGAGCATTCGTTGTGGTGTCCATCACACGATAATTCTGATAATCATCCATCAAGGTGTCGCTATTGAGTTCATCGAACGCCACTTGTGCATCACTGTTATTTGTAGTGGATGATTTCACAACAACGAGATCAGAGTCCTCAACTTCACCCACGGTGTCTACTTCAATGCGTTGACCATCAGTTGTGGTGATCCATTTGGGGGATCGCTCGTCGAGATCTGCTGTGGAGACAAGCCAGCAACCATTTCCCAGCGGAATGGCCGGAGTAGTTCTGTCACTTGCATCCACCACGGTGGCAAATGCACGTGCTGTTCCCTTCACAAGTGGGACAGATGTTGCAGGCGCCTCCTCGATGGTGTCTTCTGCTGTGGAGATTCCTCGAGGTATCGCCACAATCAACACGGCTATTGAGGACACCACACTGACTGTGGCAGTGAGTGCAGTGAGTCGTCGGCCAAGTGGGGGCGTGGTTGCGAGGTGTTGTTGTCGCTGTGCGACAGAGTGTTCGGCAGGGTGACGCCAGGTGCGGTCGTGTGGCGATACTGGCGCGGGGTTGGGAACATCAAATTCGTCGTCAGTCACAGATGACTCAGAGTAATCCTCCCAAAATCCAAAGTGGAGTCAGCATCGCAGGTATTGGTCGAGGCAAGAGAGATACGATGAAGATATGGAGGCGCCCGGACACACAGAACAATGGTGTGCCGTGACCCCTGAAGAATTACCCATAAGCGCCGTGTATGACTGGTGCGTCCGCCCTGATTGTGGGGCTGTGGTGTTGTTCTCGGGGACAGTGCGCGACCATGCAGATGGACGTACCGATGTCACCTCTTTGGAATATGAGGCTTATGCCGAAGCCGTGGTTCCCGCATTTGAGGCCATCGTCACTGAAGCTCGCCGCCGTTTTCCCGATGCTCGACGAATCGCGATGCTGCATCGCACGGGCGAATTGCAGTTGGGGGAATCCTCAGTGGTCGTTGCAGTGTCCTCTGCACATCGCCCAGTTGCATTTGAAGCTGCACGCTTTGCCATTGATGCATTGAAAGAAAGTGCACCCATTTGGAAAAAAGAAAACTGGGCAGGTGGATCTGATTGGGGAACTGGCGCACATGAGATTGTGTCGCCACAATCAGTAGGGAATGCGAAATGATTGCACTGTCCACAATCACGTGGTTGTTTACAATCTTGGCGTGCATATCAGGCGGGGCGTTATTGGTGTTGGTATATCTCGATAATCGCAAAAGCCGCATTGATGATGGCATCGCACAATTTCGCCGACACATCGATGCGCTGTCTCCGGAATCTCGCCGCAATTCAGTGCAACACAACAACAATGATGACAGGCGGTTTCGCTAATGGCTCGCGACCTTGCAATTGACTTAGGCACAGCCAACACGCTTGTGTACATGAAGGGTAAAGGGATCGTTCTCAATGAGCCCTCAGTAATTGCGGTGAATCGCCAATCCGGAGAAGTGTTGGCCACTGGACATGATGCATGGGACATGATTGGTCGCACACCTAGCTACATCGTGGCGGTACGCCCGTTGCGTGGTGGAGCCATCACAGACTTTGACATCACCGAACGCATGATTCGCTTGTTGTTGCAACGCGTAGGTGTGTCGCGATTTACGCGACCCAAAGTGGTGATTTGTGTACCGTCTGCCATTACCGAAGTAGAACGACGCGCAGTCACCGACGCAACCCGTCGCGCGGGTGCATCTGATGCGCAGTTAATTGAACAACCGATGGCGGCTGCCATTGGTGCGAACCTGCCTATTGATGAGCCCGTCGGCAACATGGTGATCGACATTGGTGGCGGCACCACAGAAACCGCAGTCATCAGCTTGGGTGGCGTGGTGGCACTAGAAGCGGTGCGTGTAGGAAGCTTTGATATTGACGCGGCAATTCAGAACTATGTGCGTCGTGAACATGGCGTGGCCATTGGTGAGCGCACTGCAGAGGAAATCAAAATTCAAATTGGTTCTGCCGAACCTGGTCCCGAGGATCGCAGTGCCGATATTCGCGGACGCGACTTGGTAACGGGATTGCCCAAAACAGTGCGTCTCACTGCAGAAGAAGTGCGGTTTGCAATTGATGAGCCTGTTGCTGCAATGGTGCAATCGGTGAAGCGTTGTTTGGCGAAAGCACCACCAGAGTTAGCGCAAGATTTCTTGGCACGCGGAATGTATTTGGTAGGTGGTGGCGGCATGTTGCGTGGTCTTGCACAACGCATTCAACGTGAGACCGAAGTCCCCGTGAAGATGTCGCCTCAGCCGCTTGAAGCAGTGGTGCTTGGTGCAGGGCACTGTATAGAGAACTATCAAGCCTTGCGTGGCATGTTCATGGGCGCTCGTCGCTGAAGATTTATTTGCGCACTGCGCGAATTTCATGCACAGGGCCATCAAGGCTCAGCACATAAAGAGACGTTGATGTGGTGCGTACTGCCGTGATACTGCTGAAGTCTTCGGCCACAGGTTCTTCCAACACGGTGGTGATGCCATCGGTCAAAATTGCTGTCACCTTGCCGGTGCAGTAGTCACCAAAGAAATACCAACCTGCTCGGCTAGGCGTTGCAGTGTTTGTTCCTACTGCGCCACCAGAGATCGAACATGCACCATTGGTGTGTGTGTATTCATGCACGGGCATGAGTGCACCTGGTGAAGAGACATCTTCGTTGAAGCGTGTAGAACCCTCATAGGCACTCCAGCCAAAACTGACTCCACGACCACCAGGGGTTGTGCCATCGGCTGGGGCAACACTTACTTCTTCGAGATTTCCTTGACCCACATCGGCAACCCACAGGTTCCCTTGCACATCAAATGAGAACCGCCAGGGATTGCGCAGGCCTATTGACCAAATTTCGCCTCGTGCACCACTTGTGGTCACAAAAGGATTGTCGGAAGGGATGTCGTATCCACCCCCATCGCGTGGGTCAATGCGCAACATCTTGCCCAACAGCGACGACATATTCAATGAGTAACGCTCGGGATCGTTTGCGCTTCCACCATCGCCCATGCCGATGTACACCATGTTGTCGGGGCCTACTGCAATGCCACCACCATTGTGATTTGAATAGGGCTGCTCAATAACGAGAATTTCTGCACCTTCGGGCTGTGTGGTGTCGAAGGTGCCGTCTTGGCGCACAGGAAAAGCTGCAATCGTCGTGTCGCCCTTGTTGTTGGTGTAGTTCACAAACGCAGTCCAGGTGTTGTTGCGTTCACGAAACGTAAGACCTAAAAGGCCGCGTTCGCCCTCACCCTCGGTGAACTTCTGCATATCAAGAACTTGGTCAATACGTGTATTGCCACTTCTGTTCCAACGCTCTACAACTCCTTTGCGTCCCACGATGTAGACCCAATTGTCGTCGGGGTCGCGCTCCACAATGTCAACAGCACCCTCGACGTTGGCGATTTCGCGCACTGTGTAGGTGACCTCTGCATTGGGTGCAACTTCGCTGGTCGTTGTTGTGGTTGCAGGCGCATCAGTGTCAGATGTTTGAGTGCATGCTGTTGCAACAACAAGCAAAAGAGCGGCGAGAGCTGCACGCTTCATTCGTCTGGCTTAATGCGAATGAGACCTTCTTGCACCACAGTGACGGCAAGTTGACCATCGCGTGTATAGATAGATCCACCCGCGAGGCCACGCGCGTGCGAAGTAGAAATTGCTAGCTGGTCGTAGAGCAACCAATCATCGGCGCGGAAAGGACGATGGAACCACATTGCATGGTCGAGACTTGCCATCTGAATGCCACCTTCGCTCCAACCAAGTCCGTGTGGCAACAGCGTGGTGTCCAACAAGGTCATGTCGCTTGCGTAGGTAACGATGCATGCATGCAACACAGGGTCATCGGGCAATGTTCCATCGGCGCGCAACCACACTTGTTGTCCGTTGGATTCTGTACCACGACGCTCTAACGGTGAGCCACCTACATAGCGAAGATCAATGGGGCGAGGTCGGTCATACCATTCGCCCATCTGTTCTTTATATGGGGCCATACGGGTTTTGAAATCGGGAAGAGTGTCGGGGTCATCAAGCCCTGCCGGTGAGGTGATTTGCCAATCCAGCCCTGGCTCTGGCGCATGAAAACTTGCATGCAAGTTGAAGATCACTTCACCGTGTTGGATGGCCACGACGCGACGTGTGGTGAAACTGCGCCCATCGCGGAGACGATCTACTTGGTAGAGAATGGGTGCAGTGGGATCACCGGGTCGAAGGAAGTAGGCGTGCAGTGAATGCACATGGCGGGCGTTTTCATCCACTGTGCGAGATGCAGCCACCAATGATTGGCCAGCAACTTGACCTCCAAACACTCGCACGCGATTCTCTTCGGGTGAATATCCCCGGAAAATATTGACTTCAATAACTTCGAGGTCGAGGAGTGCTACGAGATCGTCAAGAGGACCAGCCATGGCCCCATAGTAGGGTCGAAACATGCAACTTCTCCATCACACGGCGACTCGACGGGACAATCGTTCATGAAAGTGACGCTTGATGAAGGACTACGCCGCAAGGCTCTTGCGGCTCGGGGTTTCATGCCCGATGACGAAGGCGATGCACTTTTTGCTGCAGCGGTAAGTGTGCCCGCTGCAGTTAATGGACCCATCGTGGAGGTGGGGTCGTATTGCGGTCGATCGACTGTGTGGTTGGGTGGAGCAGCGCGGCTCACACAACGTGTGGTCTATGCAGTGGACCATCACATGGGGAGTGAAGAAAACCAACCCGGTTGGGAATGGCACGAACCAGATTTAGTG
Organism: Ilumatobacteraceae bacterium; assembly: GCA_044348855.1. GTDB lineage: Bacteria > Actinomycetota > Acidimicrobiia > Acidimicrobiales > Ilumatobacteraceae > UBA2093. The sequence continues at coordinate 7,340 of JBIKSB010000031.1, forward strand.
GATCCGCACACAGGACACATGGATACGCTTCCGCATTTTCGTCGCACCATGATTGATGCAGGACTGACCGATGTGGTGGTCACTGTGGTGGGAGATTCACCCACCATTGCACGCACATGGATGAACTCGATTGCGTTTTTGTTTATTGATGGCGGCCACGGAGTAGAGCCAGCTACATGGGATTATGAACTGTGGACGCCACATGTTGCCCAAGGTGGATTGCTTGCCATTCACGACGTGTTTCCCGACCCCAAAGATGGTGGGCGTCCACCGTATGAAAACATTTATCTGCCCGCGTTAGCGAGTGGAAAGTTTGAAGAAGTCTCGGCAACGGGATCGTTGCGCGTATTGCGCCGCCTCTAACAAAAACTATTTAGAGCGCGCGTACGTATTGGTACGCGTTACGTCGCGGCAATGCTGCGGTAAACAAAGTTGATGCGGGTGAGCCGCCACTAATTGCATCAGCAGCCATGATGATTGCAGCTGCGGTGTAGGCGCTGTATTCATCGGCAGGGAAGTGCACCATGGTCTTGTCGGGATCTGATGGGTACACAATGCCCGTCCAATACGCACCGTCATCACGACGATGAGGCATGGTCCACAACAACAACTCACGAGCGGTCTCACGATCGCCCACAGCACAGTGCGCAATGGCGCATTCACTGGTCTCTGCCGCCGTCACCCATTGTTCGTCATTCACACAACGCACACCGCGATCATCGAGCACAAAGTCATCCCATTTTTCCGCTAAACGAGACTTGGCACGAATACCCGTCATCGCGCCTGTCATCACGGGGTAGTACCAGTCCATTGCCCAACGCTCTTTGGGTTCAAAGGCATCAAGGTTGGTGTTGATGATTTGGTCAATGGCATCTGCTGCAGCAATCCACTGGGGATGTGGGTCGCCCAGTAAATCGGCAAGTGCCGCACCACAGTGCAATGCATGGCGAATAGATGATGAGCCAGTGAGCAACGAATAATCCCAGGGCTGGGAGTCCACTTCGCGGGCCCACAGAATTGTGCCGTCGTGACGACGCATCTCGAGAACCCAGTTCAATGCAGCACGCACTGTGGGCCACAAAGCAGCCACTGCCTTGGTGTCGCGTGTGCACAACCAATGTGCCCATACACCCACAGCAATGTAGGCAGTCACGTTGGTGTCAAGTTTTGCGTCTTCAATAGATCCATCGGGCATGTAGTAGTTGAACCACCAACCATCTGCATCTTGATTGTTGGCAAGCCAGCGGTATCCCGCAAGAGCTGCATCATGGCGCCCCATGATGTCGAGTGCGATTGTTGTCTCCACATGGTTCCAAGGGTCGCAATGTCCGTTCGGATACCACGGAATCATTCCGTTGGATAACTGCAATGCCTGTATGGAATCAGCAGTCTTGGAGAGGTCTGCGGTGGTGAGAATTCCCGGCAGGTGTGGACGGTTAGTTGTCATGAGTGTGCACCTACAGATACAGGCTTTGTGGAATACACAATGAAGCTCTTGCCCATCACGGGGCTCAACACTTTTTCAGCAACGCGCATCACTGGTGGGTTTTCGAAAATATCCCACTCGAGAAGTTTGCGATATTTGGTGACCAACGGATGAT
>JBIKSB010000001.1:0-28022 GCA_044348855.1 Ilumatobacteraceae bacterium
CCACGCTGTGCTCGTGTTAATGGCACGAACAGCGCATCATCACCGATGATCTTTGAGTTGTCCAAGTAGAACTCCATGAACTTCTTGATTGCAGGAATCGAAGTTGCAGATGAGTTCTTGATGTAGGTGTACAAGGGGCGTGCCATTGCGTAGGTGCCGTTCTGCACGTTTGCGGCAGTTGGCTTCACACAACCTGCACCCTTGTCAATTTCAAGTGCCTTGTTGGTCTTTGCATTTTCTACTGCATACGACAAGCCGTAGTAACCAATTCCAGCATTGCTTCCTGCAACACCCTTCACGGTTACGTTGTCATTCTCGGTTGCTTGGTAGTCGGTGCGTGATGTGGTGGATCGACCGTGTACGAAAGTGTTGAACGAGTCGAACGTACCTGAGTCAGATCCTGCTCCGAAAAGCTTCAATGCACCCAAGGTGTTTCCTGGAATCACGTCGCCCCAGTTGGTTGCTGAACCAACACCGGAAGTCCCTGATGCGGGCTTCCACATGTTCTTCAACTGATCCATGGTGATGCAAGTGAGTGGGTTCTTTGGGTTCACCACAACGGCCAAGCCGTCATTTGCCACAAGTACCTCTGTGTAGGTGATTCCCTTGGCTGCACATGCTGCCTTCTCAGTGGAACTCATTGCACGAGATGCATTCGCCATATCGATTTCGTTGTTGCAGAACTTCGTCATGCCGCCACCAGTACCAGAGATACCAATGGAGATGTCTGTCTGACCAGAGGTGGTTGCTTCAAAGTACTTCGCCGCAACTGCCATCAGCGGATACACGGTGCTAGATCCGTCAATACGGATTGCAGTGTTGGTCTTGGTGCGGCTGTAGTCGAACTGCTTCTTGGTGGTCCTTTGCCATGTGAACTCAGCTCTCTTCGGCTTCTTTGCATGCAACGATGAGCCTGGCTTCACCATGCAGCGAATGAAGGTGTTACCTACTTTTTCCACTTCAAAGAGGTCTTTGCGCTTACAAGTGTCATTGAGCTTTGCAGCACTTGCACCCGAGGGGACTGAAGTTGCAATTACAGGAACTGCCAATACAGCAACCAGTAATTGGGAGAGTCGCTTTTTCATACTGCGACGATTGTGTACCAACATGAGGAGATGGTTCCTTTCATTTGTCAATGCGCGGACTGCGCAATGTGCAAGTGCAACGTACGATGGCGAAGAAAACAGCACGTGTCCCGCACTTGTCTCTATGAAGAACAAAAGATGAACTCTAAAAGTTGGGGCATTGACAGAGGGGCCTGTCAACCTCTGTACAACTTCTTGTAACCTCACATTCACCTCTATGACGTCTCACACAGCCCAGGTCCGCAGAGGCCGCTCTCATTACAAATCCGCACTCGCGATGCTGTGTGCGTTCATGGTGTGTGCGACGAGCTGTTCCACGTCGTCTTCACTTCCCTCCTCTAACGAGAATGCTCCAACAACTTCCTCGATAGCCGCACAGGAGCTTCTGGTACCGGCGTCTGGTGAGAAAGAAATCCCCTGTGATACCCAAGCAATTTCGCGCAGTTATGGCGAAAAAGTTAAGGCAGAAAAATGCACTGCTACATGGGCTGTCGGTGATACCGATCGAGATTCATGGAATTGTGAAGAAGAAGGCTGTCGCCAGACACGTCTCTATCGCTTTGCAAACAACAAATGGGTGGATACTGCAATTTGCTTACGCGAGCTTCCTCTCACGCGTTATGCATCGAGCTGTTTTGTCCCCAACGTGGGATTAGCCACCATCGATCTCATTCCTCCCCAAGATGTCGCATGCATTCTCTGGCCTACAAATTCACAGCCAAAATACGTCAAAGAGACAAAATGTGTTTTTGATGAAAGTGAAGTATTAAAATCTTTCGACACCAAGTGCGAAGGATTTTTTGAAAAGACCACCCTTCCTCTTGAGAAATGTCATCAAGGTGCATTAGTGCAACAGGCACTGGTCAAGCTTCAACAACTGAAGTATGTACGTAACGTTGACATCTATTTCGGACCAGAAATGGCACGCGCGGTGTTTGAATTTCAAACAGACAACAATCTGATGAGGACGGGAATTCTTGACGACGAAACGTGGAACCTCCTCAACCCGTGAGGTTCTTCATGGAGAACACTTCACTCGTGTTCTCGGTCTTCATCACGTCACAGCAAGTGGCATTGGCGTCATTATTGGCGCTGGCATTTACATTCTGATTGGTCCAGCAACACAACGTGCAGGCGCATTGGTGTGGATGTCCATGATTGTGTCTGCAGTTGTATGCGCTTTCACTGCACTGAGTTATATGGAACTCACCTCTATGTTTCCCAGGGCGGGATCAGAACATGAATTTGCCCGTCAAGTGTTTCCTGAATGGGTTGCCTTTACTACTGGGTGGGCAATGGCTGTTGCTTTGGTTGTGGCAGCCAGTGCTGTCTCTTTGGGGTTTGCGCGTTATCTCTCTGAGTTCGTAAACATTCCAGAGAGACCTGGTGCAGTGCTGTTACTCATTGTTGTCTGGCTGATTGCGCTCACGGGCATGCAACATGCACGTTGGCTGATCATTGTTCTTAGCGCAATTCAAATTGGTGGACTACTGCTGGTGGTGGCGCTAGGTGTCGACACTGTGGGAGATGTCAACCTCTGGCAAGGCAACGGCGCAAGTGGAGTGCTTAGTGGTGCTGCAGTTATTTTCTTTGCCTACATCGGCTTTGACGAAGTGATTACTTTGTCGGAGGAAACCCACAATCCCTCTTCCACAATTCCACGTGCTTTGTTTCTCGCATTGGGAATCTCCACTCTCATCTACATTGCAGTGGCTGTTGTTGCAGTGAGCGTGTTAGGTGTTGATGGCTTAGCAAATGCCGACCAACCACTTACCGCTGTGATGGAGATCGCCATCGGTGGAGTTGCGGTGGACGTAGTGGGAGCCATTGCATTAGCCACTACGGCAAATACCACTTTGCTTGCATCGGTCGCGGCGTCGCGCATGTTGTACAGCATGGCCAACACCGGGCATCTACATCCACGCTTTGCCGAAGTGCACAACGGACGCGCACCACGATTTGCTCTTGGAGTTGTCATCATGGGAGCCATTTTCCTCGCCATACTTGGCGGAATTGAGATGCTCGCAGAAGCCTCAAATGCGCTCATCTATGTGATGTTTATCGTCGTCAACATTGTTCTCATCATGTTGCGCTACCAACGCCCCCATGATCACCGCCCCTTCCGAGTGAGAGGAGATATCGGCTGGCTTCCGGTTTTGCCTGTTGTGGGAATACTTGCCACAACAGCAATGGCAACCCAATTAGACCTGCAGCCGTTGCTGATTGCCTTCACTTTGTTGGCTACCGGTGTTGTTGTTCATTACGCCGGCAAAAAAATCGTCTGGTGATTACCTGTTCCGAATTCCTCACGGCACACTAAAGGAATGAGTCCTGAGGTGCGTGCAAAACATGATGCAGCTGTACGAGCGGGTCAAGATTTTTATACAGACCCAGAAACTGGGCTAGTGGTAATGACAGCGTTCTACCTCATGCGTCGCGGATACTGCTGTGGCAACATTTGTCGTCACTGCCCCTACGACCGTGGTGAAGAGTAAAGAGCTACGTCAACGACAAGCGCTCAAAGTGTTCGCTCGGGGCGTTCACTTCCAACAACGCAGTACGCAGCAACTCTTCAGCATCACGCGCAATGGAATCTGAAATTCTGTTTGTTGTTTCGCCGGGATCTTCTTTTCGATCAAACAACAACGTCTCATACTGTTTCGCATACGCCCAGAAAGGCAACATGTCCCCCTCGCGGAAGGGCTGACGAATGACAGGAATTGTGCTGCCAGGCATGAAATCAAGAACTGCACGGTTATCTGGCATTGGCATCTTGTATTCCGGCATTGAGGCAATAGGCATGGTGCTCCAACGATTCGACCACATGGAATGTGGCATGTTGGCCCCTGATGGTCCACGTGTATAGCGCCAATTGTCGGTCACTAATTGCACTTCGCGGCCCCATACACCTGTCAACAACCAATCACGCACGCGTGTGGCATCCCCTGTAATCACGGGCTTGAGTGATGACCCATGTGCAACATGAGAAATAGGTGCATCAAAGACATCGGCGATAGTGGCATGAATATCTGTCGATGTGGTCAACACATTCGATGTTGCCGCTTGCTTACCAGGCCATGCAACCATCAAAGGAATATGTCCCAATGGTTTGTACACCGGTACGCCAGGCTTTCCCCATACATCTCTGCCATACACATCCCGGTCACCCAAATAATGACCATGATCTGTGGTGAGAATCACCACGGTGTCTTCCCAAGCATTCGTGGCATCTAATGCATCTAGAACTTTGCCCAACCAATGATCAATCATCGATAACTTGCCACCGTATTGCGCACGAATCTGTACCGCGTCACGTTCGGTAATCACACCATTTTTCAGAGCATCAACTGCATACGGCGGCCATGTGAGATGTGCGCCTTCCCAAGAGTCGTCATAACGAGAGGCCCATTGTTCTGGAGTATCAAATGGTTCGTGAGGGTCAAATTCATCTACAAACAAAAAGAAGGGTTCACCTTTTGCACGATGTACAGGCGCATCCTCTAACAACCAGCGAGCAGTTGCCTGCATCGTGCGCGGTCCAGGAAAATCTTCTTCGCCACGAAAGTAACCACGTGAGTTGTCGTAATGAGTATGGCCGCGGCCGTATGAGGGTGTGCCCAACCATGAAGGATCAGGTCGTGTCTTCCAGGGATCACTTTCGTGTCCGCGCTCGTATGCCCATGCCGTGAAATCTGTGTGATAGTTCTCGCCGCCCACTTCAAATAAGTGCGGATGATCAGTGATGAGTTGTGTAATCACTCCCCTGCGCCGCAACGATGCAGTGATGGGTTCTTCCCATAACTCAATAGATCCCCATGGCCTCCACAGAAAATCCCATGCACCTACCAATAGATCGTGTCGAGCCGGAATACAAGGAAGAGACCCCGTGTGATGATTAGTGAAAGTAATTGCACGTTCGGACAAACGGTTCAAATTGGGTGTGTCGAACTGGGTGCCTCCATAGGCGCCAATTTCATGACGATTCAGGCTGTCCAACAGCAGAACCACGACATTGTTCACGTTTGTTGCCGGCTGTGCACTTCCCTCATTGGCCATAGGGTTACCCTAGTAAGAGAGCCATCATGAATCAGTTGCCCGCGAACGAAGAAAATCTTGAAATGGCTGGTCGTATTGGCCGTGCATGGCGAGAGATACGCCGAGGTGCGGCCGCTAGTGCGCTCAAGGAAACCGTGTATGGGCCCTGTGCAACACATGACGTATCCATAGAGCCCGGCCAGATGGACGCGCTCGACTTACTGGTCACGGTGGAGTCATGTCGCATGAGCGACCTTGCAGAGTATTTGCGCATTGATCCAAGCACAGCCACGCGCGCCGCTCAACGTCTGATTAAAGACAGCTTGGCCACAAAAGTGCACCACGAGGGTGACGGCCGCGTTGTAGAAATTGCAGCAACAGAGCATGGACGCGAAGTGCACGCAATTGTTGCGGAGCGACGTCGCGCCGTCATCTTGGGAATTATGGAGCGCTTCTCTAAAGACGAGCGCACACAGTTAGCAGATATTCTCGAGCGCTTTGTTGTCGCTACCGACACTGTCGTGTCCATCGCCAAGCCCACACGAGTGCAGTAGACCATGGCGCAGATTATTGGCCGAGAAACTTTTACCGTTGATGCGATGCAGTATGCACCGCAACTATTCAGCACTGCATTACGCATGACACGCAATCGCGCAGATGCCGAAGATCTCATGCAAGAGACCTTCACAAAGGCATGGCGCGCATTTGATTCCTACCAACAGGGAACCAACCTTCGTGCATGGTTGTTTCGTATTCTCACCAACACCTACATCAACAAATACAACTCACAGTTACGTAAGCCCGTTGAAACTGAACTAGATGAAGTCGAAGAGTTGTATCTGTTTAAGCGACTTGGTGCTTTTGATCAATCGCAGTTGAGTCAATCTGCCGAAGACCAAATGCTGGAGATGTTCACCGATGATGAGGTGAAAAACGCCATCGAAGAACTCCCCGAGACCTTCCGAATTCCACTTCTGATGTCGGATCTGGAGGGCTTTTCGTACAAGGAAATCGCCGAAATACTTGACGTACCCATCGGTACGGTGATGTCTCGGTTGCATCGGGGAAGAAAAGCGATGCAAAAGATGTTGTATGAGTACGCAAAGGAACGAGGACTTGTGGATGAGTCCCTCTTAGGAACCCAGGATGAGTAGCCATGGCTGACTGCCAAGAAACACTTCAAGAACTCGAGCGCTTCCTTGATTCCGAGTTGCCCCCTGGGCGCTCCGAGCAAATTCTCTCCCATCTCAAGGTCTGCAGCGACTGCCAAGGCGCATTCGAGTTCCATGCGGAATTGCGAATCGCTATTCGCACCAAGGCCACCACCGATGAGCTTCCTGAGGGCTTTTTGGACCGCCTAAAAAGCTGTTTTGGGGATGAAATCCTCGGCCAAGACGCCACGGCATAGAGCCGCCCACCCCCTCCACTCGCTACGCTTAAGGACATGATCGCGGCATACGTTTGGCATTACTGGCTTGGACTTATTCTTCTCCTTGCAGGTCTTGGTGCAGTGTTGCAAGGCATTGTGGGCTACTACTTCAAAGTCACTGCAACGCGCTACCCCAATCGCCGCCAGCGCCAAGCGCAAAAGAAGAAATAACTTCTCACTCGGGTGAGCCCAGTGTCGGACACCCCGCATCTCACGCCAAGTGACTTGTTGTCGCGTTGTCGTTTTCCTGAACCTGGCACGAAAGTCTTCTGTGCAGTGTCAGGTGGTGCCGATTCCATGGCACTAATGCTGTTGGCTCATGCACATGGCCTACATGTCACTGCGGTACACGTAGACCACGGCCTACGTGCTGATTCATCACAAGACATCAATCTCATTCGACCCGTTGCAGAATCACTGCATATCAATGTGGAAACACACCATGTAGTCCTTGAAGATGGCCCCAACTTAGAAGCACGTGCGCGGGCGGCTCGATACGAAGTGTTTCCAGATGGAACCATGACAGGCCACACTGCAGATGACCAAGCAGAAACTGTCCTTATCAATCTTTTGCGCGGCGCTGCTGCCACGGGTTTATCTGCGATGCGTCCACTCACCACTCATCCCCTTTTGCATGTACGCCGCCATGAAACGCACGCGTTGTGTGCATCCATGGGAATTGAAGTCGTGCACGATGCAACAAATACAGACACACGGTTTTTGCGTAATCGTGTGCGCCACGAGTTACTGCCCGCAATGAACGACATCTCGCAAAGAGATCTTGTGCCTCTTTTAGTACGCACCGCCGATGTACTGCGCGACGATGATGATCTCCTCACCGAGTTAGCCCTCGCCATTGACCCCACCGACGCCAAGGCCCTCGCCGCGGCACCCCTGCCCTTGGCTCATCGGGCACTGCGTCGTTGGCTCTCTGACCCCTATCCGCCAGACCTTGCCACATTGAACCGAGTGCTTTCGGTGGCAAAAGGTGAGGTTTTGGCCTGCGATATTGGGGAAAACCGCCAAATTCGTCGCAGTAAACAGAGGCTCACCCTCCACCATCTGGGGTAACTTTGCGGGGGCGCAAAGGCGCCCTACGTACGAGACGAGAAGGAGAACCGAATGCCCCCGAAGCTTCGCGGAAAATGGGCATTGGGGATCACCCCCCGTAATTTCACCTGGGTCATCAAAGACCGGCTTGCCATTTGCGAGCGACCAGGTGGCTACGGCGAGAATCATCGTCGCGTACGACGCCAAGAAGAAATCATCTGGTTGCGCGAAAACCGTTTCGACCTTGTGATCTCCACCATTGCTGCACCGCACAACCTGCACGCATATGAAGAACTGAACATGCCGTACCGCCATCGGCCCTTCGGCGGCATTGACGATGCAAGTCTTTTCCTTCGTGCGTTTTATAAAGAACTACAGACCATGTTGGCCAAGGATATGAAGTTGGTCATTCACGCCGAAGAAGTAGGCGACCGTATTTTGGGAATCGTGGGTGGCTACATCCGTTGGAGCGGAATGGTGGATGACCCGTCACAAGCCATCATCATCACCGAGCGCATCGGTGGACGCCAACTTGATACTTGGGCACGCGAACTCATCTTGGGTGTTCACGAGTTGCGCTAAAAAAGCGCACACGTTTTCTCTCATATGAAAGGTCGCCGTGTTCTTGTCACTGGAATGGGTGGGGAATTAGGTTCACTTGTCGCCTCAATGATCGAGCGCACGACATGGGCCGGCGATGTGATGGGCTTCGATGTTGACCCGCCACGACGTCATCTTTCTCGTGCACAGTTTCATCGTGTGGATGCAACACAGCATGATCGCATTGCATCGCTGATTCATGACTTCAACCCACATGTTGTCTTGCATGTGGGTGTATGGGAACCACATGCCCGTCTTGCCACAGATGACGCCGAAACATGCACACGGCTTGTGGCAAAAGCAGTGTTTGATGCATCACATGAAGTTGAGTCATTAGAGACAGTTGTGGTGCGAAGCGGCGTAGAGATTTATGGCCCGGGCTCATATTCGCCAGGTATTGCTGTGGAATCCACACCTATTGCACCCAACACCACATACGGTCGCATGTGTCTCAACATTGAGGAACAAGCAACCGAGTTACGCACTGCACGCGGTGTGAATGTGTGCACTTTGCGACTTGCGCCAGTTCTTGGGCCACATGTTCCCAGCCCACTCGGGCGTCTCATGCGCTTGCCTGCAATTCCTTATTACGGTCTCGGTAATCCTGTGTTTAGTGTTGTGGAAGATCACGATGCCGCGACTGCATTTGTACAAGCCGCCGAACGTGATGCAGATGGTGTGGTCAACATCGTGGCAAACGGAGCAATCTCTATGTTGCGTGCAACAGTTCTTGGTCGTCGACTTCCCTTGCCATCATTTGGCCCTGGTTGGTGGCTTGCACGCAACGCTTCCACGATGGCAGGTGCACCCATGCCCGACCATGTCGCCGATCTCATTCAACATGGTCGACTTATTGCATCTAATGAAGCCGCCCACCTTTTGCGTTTTGCTCCGCGTCATTCCACAACCGAAGTAGTAAAACGACTCTATGAATGGCCAAGCGTGGAACGCATTCCCGCACGCCAGCAGGTGGCATAACAATGCCCTTCGCAATAGCTGCAGACGGTGTGCGCGTGCACTACGAAGTCACAGGCATTACCAAGCGTGCACCTGTGTTATTGGTACAAGGCCTCGGTGCAGAGAAAAACTCATGGAATCTGCAACGAGCCTCGCTTGCGCTACGCCATCAGACAATTGCATTAGATAATCGTGGTGCCGGACGCAGCGACAAACCCACAGGTAGCTACACCTTGGAACAAATGGCCGATGATGCAATTGCGGTGCTAGATCATGCAGGCGTTGAATCAGCCCACATTGTGGGGCTCTCCATGGGTGGCGCAATTAGTCAAATCATTGCGCTGAAGTACCCACAACGCGTGCGGTCGCTCACTCTTGTCGCCACAGCATGCCGTAATCACCAATGGCGCGAAGACTTGTTGTCCTCGTGGGCCAAAGTTGCCGAAGAAGAAGGCATGACGTCGCTAGGCAAAGAAGCCGCGCGTTGGATGATTGGCCCGCGATCATTTCGCCGTGTGCTGCCCGCGCTGGGATGGATGGGCCCATTGCAATTGTTTAACCCCGCTGGTGCATTTGTCGCACAAGTCAAAGCAATTCTCACTACCGATGATCGTGACCTTCACACAGAACTAGCAAACATCACATGTCCCACCATGGTGGTGGTAGGCAACCAAGACATCCTCACACCACGTGGTGATGCAGAAGAGATTGCATCACTTATTCCCACTGCTGAACTTGTAATCATCAGTGGTGGTGCACACGGGCTGCACATTGAACATGCCACCACGTTTAATCGCGTGCTGCGCGAGTTCCTTGGACGTGCAGAACGCGCGTATGTGCCCGCGATGCACGCAGCACAGGTCACTTTGTAATGCGCGTCATTGTTATAGGTGCAGGACTATCTGGCCTCATGGCTGCACATGAACTTGTGCGTAACGGGCATGACGTTGTGGTGTTCGATAAAGGGCGCGGAGTAGGTGGTCGATTAGCCACGCGTCGCATTGATGACGCAACACTCGACCATGGTGCTCAATTTTTTACAGTGCGCACCGATGAGTTTGCAGCGCATGTGAAGAACTGGCGCGATGCGGGCGTCGTGCATGAATGGTGCAAAGGATTTGCAGAGACAGATGGCCATCCGCGTTATGTGGGATCCAAAGGAATGTCAGGGGTTGCGAAATACCTTGCACAAGGGCTTGACATACGACTCAATTCATTGGTGTTTTCACTCACACGCACTGACACACATTTTGTAGTCACCCTCGATGATGGCGTGGTGCATGAATGTGATGGTCTCATCCTTACTGCACCCATTCCACAATCGTTCTCACTGATGTTTTCCGCAGAGATGGAAATGCCCAAGGATTTACGCTCCATTGATTACGACCGCACACTTGGACTTCTGGCTGTGCTTGACTCCCCCACACACAACGTGCCCGCGCCCGGCGGTCTGCAGTTTCCCGATGATGTGTTCTCCTTTATTGGGGACAACCAGGCCAAAGGAATTAGTGAGGCACCCTCGCTCACTTTTCATGCCAATCCTGAGTGGAGCCTGTTGCACTTCGAACGAGATCTCGATGAGATTCACTCACTGCTTCTTGCAGCAGCCATACCTTGGCTTGGCGAGAGCAATGTCGTCTCGAGCCAGCCCAAGAAGTGGCGGTTCGCAACTCCCAGATCCACGTGGCCCGAACCTTTTTGGGCGACCCCAGATAATCGACTCGTGCTTGCGGGCGATGCATTTGCGGGGCCGAAGATGGAAGGCGCCGCACTCAGTGGCCTTGCCGCCGCTCGGCATGTGGCAGCCCACCTGTAACTGATTGCACCGTACAAAAGGTCTATACATACTCGACCTCTCGTCTAGACTCCTATGGGTCTTTATAGGGACTATTTGTATCCGACTAGCCATAGGAGTTCTGCGTGCGTCGTCCTTTATCCCTCATTAGTGCGGCAGTTCTTGCCGCCACCTCTTTAGTTGCGCTGTCGCAGTCACCTGTGAGTGCATCTTCTGCAGCCACCGTGGTGCGTAGTGCAACAACTGCACCTGCATCTATTTCAGGTGCCAACACAATGCGTGCGTTGCGCCTTGCGCGATCCAACCAAATGTTCGTGGTGGGGGCAAATATTTCAACCCCTGGATCGGCCCTTCACCTGTGGAAGGTGAACGATGACCTCTCGATGGATACAACTTTTGGCGCTGTGAGTCTGGGCACAAATTTCACATTGCCAACAGCTGCAAATTCAACTTGTGTGGCGAATCCACGTCCTGGGTATACCTGTTCTTTCTTGACAGGCTTTAGCATCAATGAAACTGCTGACAGGTATGCAATCGCTTTTAGTCGTCAGCTTTCAGGTTCGGGAAACAGGAGCAACATCTCCAACACAATCAACTCGGTTGCCTTGGGCAAAATTTCTACTGGTGAAATCTTGGCATCGGTCAATATTGGGTCAGATCAGACGGGACTGCCTCTTTCAGACTGGTCACAATACAATCCCGTCGACATGGGCAAAAATGCATGTACCGCAGCAACTGGCGCAACACTCAACGGAACTCCACTTGAATATACGTTTCTACTCAGTCTTGCTATTCGCCCTGATGGCTCGCTCATTCTCGGCACTACATGTGACTACTCAAATCGCAACGTGTTCCCTACGCCAACGTCTATTAATGAATACGAGACAAGTCTTCTCTATGCATTGAAGCCTTCATCGGGAGCGTTGGTGTTGGACACAAGTTTTGGAACCAACGGTGTTGTCGTCACATTCAATGACATCACCAAGTGCGGATTTGGCTTTGGAGTGGGGACTATCAATACCGCTCTCACCTCAAATGACTCTCCTGCATTGTTTGCACCAATCAATGTCTTGGAATCACCTCGAACCACAACTTTGCCCAGTTGGTTCTCCGGTTATCAAGGCGTGACTTCTTATAGTGGCTGCGAAAGGGGATTTTCTCCCTCAACATCATCCTCGAAGTTGATCACAATGCAAGCAAACGGAACAATTAAGAACACTCTTTCGTTCCCTAACAACATGTCTTTGATGCTTTCCCGATGGGTCATTGACCCACAAGGTCGTTGGAACACCACATCGAGCGCTTCAACGAGTGGTGCGTCTTCTTCTCAAGCCACCTACTTTGTTCGTCTCACTTCAGATGGCGCCTTTGACACCACAGTGGGAGCAAATGGAATGAAAGAAATGACCAATTTGCCCACAACTGTCACAGTGGGCGGTACGAGCGTACGCATGAACTACGATATTTCTGGCTTTGCAACAACTGCAACTGGGATTCTGTTCACCGGATTTGCAAGTGCTATGAATCCCAGCAGCATTGACTGCAGAAACCCACCCAATACCACTAACTCTTTGTATCCGTTTTACATAGCCCTTAATACTGGGTTGCTGACAACATACGGAACCGGTGGTCTTGGAGATGCGATCACACTGGAATCTCCAGGTAGTGATACGTGCTCATCCAACCTTGCACGCACCTCTTTCATTAATGCAAAAGGTCAGCACATGTACTTTGCGGAAACACGCGCATTAGGTGCTCAATCCGCTGGTCTCATGATGGCCACCTGGAACGCTGCCCCAGGAGTCACTGGTGGTGGGGACGGCAGTGGCGCTGTAGGAACTATGAGCCGTACCGATAACAAGGTGTACTCACGCAAACTGCCTACAACTACCCAAGAAGGCACTGCATTGAAGGTGCTCACCAAGAAAGCCAGCAGAACTCAAATGCTGCGCTCTACTACTCCAAAAATTTGTGTGACTCTTACCGAAAGCGTCGTACTTGTTGACGAGGGACGTTGCAATGTGCAAATAGTGAACAAAGAAGATCGCCGCGTTGTGCGCTCACTTTCAACGCGTGTACGCAGCACTGACGTTGAAGTAGGCACAACAGTCGAAGTGGAAGATGCAATTCCATTTGCACGAGTCTCTACTCGCCTGTCAAAGGCTGCACAAGAACAAGTTGCAGAACTTGCAGAAAGTGCTGCAACAGCCAAGCGCATCATTCTTGTGGGGCACACTGCTCTTCTCACCGAAGCAACAGTGTCCAACAACTTCATCTCGCTGCAACGTGCGGCGGCAGTGAAGGCTGCGCTTCAGGCAGAGTTCAAAAAGGCTGGAGTGAATGTTCCTATCAGCATCACAGCTCTTGGGTCACGCGCACCACTTACCACTCGAAGTTCTGAGGCTGCACAATCACGTAACCGTCGTGTCGACGTCTACGTGATGCCATAGTTCATTCAAGTAGAGAAACTCGCGTTAGGCGACGGTTGCCAACAAGGCGGCCGTCGCCTTTCGCATTGCATCGGTAGTAATGCTTTGCGGCAACGCATCGCATGCACGTTCAGCTTCATCTACATAGGCGCGTGCACGATCTATTGCTGTGGCTACACCACCATTGGAGCGCACAATATGCAGCACCTTTTCGCGTTCCACTTCATTGAGTGGTCGGCCCAAGATAGAACCAAGTTCACTTGCGGCTGCACCACCGGCGGCCAAAGTGTGCAGCACAGGCAATGTGTACACGCCTTCTTCCATGTCATGGCCGGCGGGCTTGCCTAGTTGTTCATCTGTGGCGGTGAGATCCAACACATCATCCACAATCTGGAACACCATGCCGTATGCCGCACCATACGAAGTGAGTGCATCCACAATGGCGCGGTCGTGTCCGGCCACAAGACCACCAATGCGCGCAGCAGTGGAATACAGCGATGCGGTTTTACCGTAGATGGAACTCAAGTACGCATCCACCGGGCGTGCCACGTTGTAGGTATGGCGCAACTCTTCAATTTGACCTTCACATAGTTGGCCAATTGTGCGCGCTAGCAATCCCGCAACTTCGGTACCTAAAGATGCGGCAATTTCTGATGCTTTTGCCAGCAAGAAATCTCCCGCCAAAATCGCTTGAAGATTTCCCCATTTCGCATTCACTGTGTCCACGCCACGTCGCGTGCTGGATTCATCCATCACATCGTCGTGGTACAAAGATCCCAAGTGCACCAATTCGCACGACACGCCGCCCATGATGGCCTCGTGTGTTGCGGGGGCATCGTTGCCCACTTGAGATGCAACAATGGCAAAAACTGGTCGCAGACGTTTCCCGCCCGCAGAAATGAGGTGTGACGCAATTTCTGTCAGATAGGCATCAGGGGTCGTCACGGAGGCCAAAAGAGCATCTTCCACCCTCTGGCGGTCAGAATCCATCGTCGGCAAACCGAGCAGCGGAGAAACAGTCACATCCCTGAGGCTACGAGGTCGGCAGGGTACTTAGCCACTGCGCCGATACACTTCACATCAATATCCACCGAATGAAAACGGGGTGGTCCCATTGTTCGAACGCTTTACAGACCGGGCCCGAAGGGTCGTTGTTCTTGCCCAAGAAGAGGCGCGTCTCCTCAACCATTCATACATCGGCACCGAGCACATCTTGCTGGGTCTGATTCATGAAGGCGAAGGCGTTGCAGCCAAGTCACTTGAGTCACTGTCCATCTCGTTGGAAGCCGTACGTGCTCAAGTAGAAGAAATCATTGGCCAAGGTGGCTCCTCGCCTTCTGGCCACATTCCTTTCACACCACGTGCGAAAAAAGTTCTCGAGCTCTCGTTACGCGAGGCCCTGCAACTTGGCCATAACTACATCGGCACCGAGCACATCTTGCTCGGTCTGTTGCGCGAAGGCGAAGGCGTTGCTACTCAGGTACTCGTCAAGTTGGGTGCAGATCTTGGCAAGGTACGCCAGCAGGTCATCCAATTGCTCTCTGGCTACCAGGGCCCTGCAGCCAAAGGTGATGCCCCAACTGCAAGCACCGGTGCAGGCAATAAAGAAGATTCTGGCGAAAAAGGCGGAAGCCAAATTCTCGATCAGTTCGGTCGCAACCTCACACAATTGGCACGCGAGAAAAAACTTGACCCTGTTATCGGTCGCAGTCGCGAACTCGAGCGTGTCATGCAAATTCTTTCGCGTCGCACAAAGAACAACCCCGTTCTTATCGGTGAGCCTGGTGTAGGTAAAACTGCAATCGTTGAAGGTCTTGCACAACGCATCGTCTCTAACGACATTCCAGAAACTCTCAAAGACAAGCAGCTCTACACACTCGACTTGGGTGCACTTGTTGCTGGCTCTCGCTATCGCGGAGATTTCGAAGAGCGTTTGAAGAAAGTTCTCAAGGAAATCAAGACACGTGGCGACATCGTGTTGTTCATCGACGAGATCCACACTCTTGTGGGTGCAGGTGCTGCAGAAGGCGCAATTGATGCGGCCAGCATCTTGAAGCCCATGCTTGCACGTGGCGAGTTGCAAACAATTGGTGCAACCACCACCGATGAATACCGCAAGCACTTAGAAAAAGATCCCGCACTTGAGCGTCGCTTTCAGCCAGTGAAAGTAGAAGAGCCCACTGTGGCCCACACCATTGAGATTCTCAAGGGTGTACGCGACAAGTACGAATCACATCACCGTGTCACCATCACCGATCAAGCAATTGTGGCTGCTGCCAACTTGGCCGACCGCTACATCTCCGATCGTCATCTTCCCGACAAAGCAATCGACCTTATTGACGAGGCGGGATCTCGTTTGCGCATCAAGCGCATGCAGACTCCCCCAGATCTCAAAGAACTCGACGGCAAGATTTCCGAAGTCCAAGATGCAAAGAAGAAGGCCATTGAAGATCAACGCTTCGAAGAAGCCGGCAATCTGCGCGATCAAGAACGTCAACTGCTGGAGGAAAAGGCCCAAAAAGAGGCCGATATCAAAGCACAAGGCATCAACTTGTTCGACGAAGTAGATGAAGAAGCAATTGCTGAAGTGTTGAGCATTTGGACAGGAATCCCGGTCTACAAACTCACCGAAGAAGAGACCCAAAAGCTTCTCAACATGGAAACCGAGTTGCGCAAGCGCTACATCGGCCAAGACGATGCAGTCAAAGCAGTATCGCAAAGCATTCGTCGTACGCGTGCGGGATTGAAAGATCCTCGTCGTCCAAGCGGTTCATTCATTTTCTTGGGACCAACTGGTGTAGGTAAGACAGAACTTGCAAAGACACTTGCAGAGTTCTTGTTCGGTGATGAGCAAGCACTCATCACCCTCGACATGAGTGAA
Organism: Ilumatobacteraceae bacterium; assembly: GCA_044348855.1. Lineage (GTDB taxonomy): Bacteria > Actinomycetota > Acidimicrobiia > Acidimicrobiales > Ilumatobacteraceae > UBA2093. Next base: position 16,262 of record JBIKSB010000001.1, read on the forward strand.
TACATGGAGAAGCACACAGTGAGCCGCCTTGTAGGTTCGCCCCCCGGATACGTGGGATACGAAGAAGGTGGACAACTCACCGAAGCTGTGCGTCGTAAGCCATTCTCTGTGGTGTTGTTTGACGAAATCGAAAAAGCTCACCCCGATGTGTTCAACACTTTGTTGCAGATCCTCGAAGAAGGTCGTCTCACCGACAGCCAAGGTCGCAGCGTAGATTTCCGTAACACCGTGCTGATCATGACATCCAACTTGGGCACACAAGATTTGCGCAAAGCAAATGTGGGCTTCAACACTGGTGACGAAGCAATGTCGTATGCACGTATGCGTGACAAGGTGAACGACGCTCTCAAGGCTCACTTCCGTCCAGAATTCTTGAACCGTGTTGACGAAACCATCGTGTTCCACGAACACGGCAAGCAAGAGATTCTTCAGATGGTGGACATGATGACCAAGCGTCTCACCACACAGTTGGAATCGCAAGGCTTGGGAATTGAACTCACACAGGCTGCGAAGGAATTCCTGGCCGAGGTGGGATACGACCCCCAATTGGGTGCACGGCCTTTGCGTCGTGCAATCCAACGCCATCTCGAAGATGCACTGTCGGAGAAGATTCTCTACAAACAGTTTGCAGCGGGACAAATCATTGTGGCCGATGCCGAAGATGACCCTGAGAATCCTGGCAAGAAGCACATTGTGTTCCGTGCCGTCGAAGGATTTGTTGCACCAAGCGAACCACCATTGGTGGGTGACGGCGACACTGTCGACTAACACTTGTTTGTGTTGACATCATTTAAGAAGCAAAGCGCAACCATTGGTGTTGTGCTGTGTGCACTGTTGTTTTTGTCGTCCTGTCGTGTCGACCAAACAATTTCACTTGAAGTCAACCGCAATGGAACAGGCAAGGTCATCGTGACCGCAGTTGCGAACAAGGCAATCTTGGATGCAGCACCTGAATTGGCTGCCGACATCCGCACCGATGATCTTGTGACTGCGGGATGGAAAGTGGATGGCCCTACCCCCACCGAAGATGGTGGCCTACGCCTTGAGATAAGTCGCAGTTTTAAGGACGCAGCCGAAGCCACGGTCATATTGGGCCAAGTCAACGGTCCTCGTGGGCCACTTCAAGAAGCCGTGTTAACCCGCAGTGGCAAGGACACCAACAGTGTGTGGACACTTGCGGGCCGTCTCGAAGTCAACGGAGGGCTACAGGCCTTTGTGGACGATGCTGCCTTTGAGTTATTGGGCGCAGCCCCCTATGCCGCAGAAATTGAAGAAGCTGGCCTTGACCTTGGCGCAGCCGTTGGGCTCAACTTCACTGTGTCCCTCCCCGGAAATGTGGAATCCACCACCGGTGTGCAAAACGACGGCACGATCTCGTGGCTCGTTCCAATGGATGGCTCTCGCGTCGACATTGCCACCTCATCTACCAATGTGGATGTTGTCTCAAGTGTTGCTGGCGTAGGTCGTGTGTTGTTGCTGGCCCTATTGGTTCTGTGGATTGTGGGCATGGCTATCTTGCTACTGCTGGTGCTCAATGCGAAGCAGCGACGCACTCGCACACCCCGCATCTAAGGTGACGTTGTGGCAAAACTACGACTCGTCCATCGCTGTACTGAATGTGCCGCTTCATTTCCCAAGTGGTCCGGAAAATGTCTTGCCTGCGGTGCGTGGAACTCTCTTGTAGAAGATGTCGAAGGCCCCGAAGAATCTCTCGTCACATTGGCTGCAGGTCTTGCATTGGTTCCCCCAGGAACAGCAACTCCCATTGCAGATGTCAACTCACATGAAAGTGATCCCATCTCTACTGGTCTGGGCGAACTAGATCGTGTGCTCGGTGGGGGTTTAGTTCCAGGTTCAGTCACTTTGTTGGGTGGCGAGCCAGGTATTGGCAAAAGCACCGTGTTACTACAACTGCTTGCTCACACAACAGGTGCCACGTTGTATGTCACCGCCGAAGAAAGTGCTCAACAAGTACGTCTGCGCGCAGATCGTCTCGGTGCACTGCGTCCAGATCTCTGGCTTTTACCCGAGATGTCATTGCCCAACATCATTTCGTCTATCGACACCATCTCGCCATCGTTGGTGGTGATTGATTCCATTCAAACCGTGGTGGACCCCGAACTGGGGTCATCACCAGGTTCGGTTGTGCAAGTGCGTGGATGTGCACATCGACTTGTACAAGAAGCCAAACGACGCAACATCAGCATTGTGATTGTCGGTCATGTCACCAAAGAAGGTGGCCTTGCAGGTCCGCGTGTTCTTGAACATGTGGTTGACACTGTGTTGTCTTTCGAAGGCGAACGACACCATGCATTGCGATTGCTACGTGCAGTGAAACACCGTTTTGGTCCCACTAATGAGTTAGGTCTTTTTGAAATGACCGAACAAGGTCTGGTGGGTATTCCCGATGCAAGTCAACTCTTCCTTACCGATCGCCGCACAGGAGTTCCTGGCTCAGTAGTAGTCCCCACTATCGAAGGCCAAAGACCAGTTCTCGTAGAACTACAGACACTCACCAATCAAGTCAACAGTGGTGTTCCAGCGCGACGCAGTGCACAAGGAATAGACCAGGGTCGTCTTTCTATGTTGCTAGCAGTATTAGAACGTCGTGCGCGTATCAGCCTTGTGGGCCAAGAGGTGTATGCATCAGTTGTAGGTGGAGTCAAACTTGGTGAACCCGCCGCAGATTTGGGTTTATGCCTTGCACTTGTCTCTGCCACATCAAATGTGCCACTTCCTGCAGATCTTGTTGTTGTAGGAGAAGTGGGGCTCGCCGGCGAGGTGCGACAAGTGGGTCATCTTGGTCGACGACTTACCGAGGCTGCGCGACTTGGTTTTGCCCAAGCCATCGTTCCTGCAAGTGCACCACAAGATATTGCTAAGGGAATTAGTGGTATCACCGTGAAGCGGGCCAGCACATTAAATGAGGCACTTGCTCTTGCTGGTCTTGTGGGCCATGCACCAGTGGGCAACTAGTTGCAGTCACCAACTACACTGAACCAATGCCTCGAGAGTCTGCAAAACGCGTAGTGGAAGTAGACGGTCGTCGTCGTCGTCCATGGGCACTGGCTTCTCAAGAAAACCTTTTGAATGCCGCAATTGAAGAGATCGCATCTGTGGGATTCGAGCGAGCTCGGTTGATAGACATTGCAAAAAGGGCCGGAATGACGGCGGGTTCTGTCTACACCTGGTTTGAGAACAAAGAGGAACTTTTTCAGGCAGCCCTACAACATGCACTGACGGAGCAGTTGAAAAAGAATGCGGACGCACTGAGTAACGCCGACATCGAGAATTCTTTTCTTCTACAAATTGCGCAATTGGTTCCCCGCAACCACACCGACGATCGCCCCACAGACGCTCAGCAACTTCTTATCGAGTGTTACTACGCATCTTGGCGTGACCCACGTGCACGCGAAAGGCTCATGTCAGGAATTGAATCGCAATTGCAGATGTATGTCTCCATTTTTGAAGATGGTCAACAACAAGGAATTGTTACCAAAGAAGTGAGCGCTACGGTTCTAGGCACATTTCTTCTCTCCATCCACACGGGCTTGGCAATGTTGAGTCTGGCGGGGATTCCTCGCATTAGCGACAAGGAATGGGTCTCTATGTATGCACTTCTTGCCGACTCTTTTGGTGCCAAGTAACAAATACATTCCATACCATCACAGACTGTGGCAAATGGGTATCGCGCCTACGCTTATGTCATGAAGAAATCCTTGCGATACGCAATAGTCGCACTCGTAGTTGTGGGACTTGGACTTGTGGCAGGACCGTGGGCATATATCAATCTCATCAAAGATGATGCTCCTGCGGCTCTCACCATTGACGACGACAGCGATGCAACAATTCCTTCTGGATCTCTTGATGAAGAAGACATCACAATCCACAATGGGCAATGGTTTGTTGCTTCTGGAAGTGAATCAGTTGTGGGCTATCGCGTGAAAGAAATTCTCTTTGGTCAAAGCACCGAAGGTGTGGGGCGCACACGTGAAGTTGAGGGCAATCTCACCATTGCGAATAACCAAGTCACCAACGTTGCTTTTACTGTCCAAATGGGAACGCTTACCAGTGATGCCGCTAATCGAGACCGTCAATTCAACGGCCGCATCATGGACACCTCTACATATCCCACAGCTGCATTTACGCTCACCCAACCCATTGCCTTACCAGCCAATGCCATTTCGGGAGAAATCATCAACGTAACTGCACAAGGTGATCTCACACTTCGTGGCACAACCAGAACAGTTCAATTTCCGCTACAAGCACAGGTTGAAGGTGCAACATTTACTGTTGTGGGCAACATCACCATTGTGTTCGATGAATGGGGAATTCCAGAACCCAGCCTTCCAGGTATCAACGTAGAACCCGATGGACTCCTCGAGTTCTCCCTCGTCTTTGGACGTTGAGTCAACAGTATGAGGATTAAGGGACCAAGAATATTTCTGCGCGACGGTTCACAGATTGCTTTTCCTCGCTCCTGGATTTTGTAAGAGGACTAGACCCACCAAAACTCCAGATTGCAATGGTCTGACGAGCACCACGACCACGCAACAAACTACGCACCGATGTCGCACGACGCTGCGAGAGCGACACCATATTTGAGTTCTCTCCCGACAGATTGCCTGTATGGCCAGTGACCAAAATTGAACTGGCCCGTCGTGCTTCTGGCATCAATGCATCAATATCTCGCAGGGATGCAGCAGTAGGAGTCACTCTTCCATTTGCAAAATAAATAACTGTGGGTTTTGCCACTGCCACCACGCCCTCGGACGGCACCACTTCACCGGTCACAACGCGAGTGGTGACTGTGCGCACGATGCGGCCATTGCGTCGTGTGACGATTTGAGCGCGACAACGACCTTTTTTAATAAACACGATGCTTCTATCAGAGCCCAAACACACAGTGGGCGTTAGCGAATTGATGTAGTAGGTGCGATTTTGTGCAGAGGTCATCAGGCTGAGTGCAGACATTTCTACTCTGCTCGATCCCATTGAGGTAAAGACAGGCCCTGTCTCCACTGATTCGGTGGGCGCACTATTGGCTTGACCTCTAAATGAACTCCACGGCGTAGTGGTAGTTGTAGTTGTCGTGGTGGTGCTCATTGCTTTGGCTGCAGCCATTGCTGCTGCTCCCCCAGGTGGAACCACTCCAGGAACTCCAGGCCCTGTGAAGTACACACCATAAAAACGACCTGCAATCAATTGGGGATCACCAAACGTCATAGTCGTCATGGCAAAGTCAGAACCTTTGAAGGTCTTGTTACTCCAAGTACTAGAAGTAGGACACCTCGACAAGTTCACCATAGAAGTCCCCAATGGCGATGTGCTCACAATGGTGTTGCCATCACCAGACATTTCATAGAGAAGTGCATACAACTCGAAACGTGGTGTTCCACTTGGTGCAAGACATGCCATGGACATACGGAACTGAGTGAGAGCACCATTTGTTCCTGCAAGAAATACCTGGCCAAAACCACTTGCGTTGAAGCAATCAAACAATGTGAGTGGCGATTTACCAAAATCACCGCTTGTGGCCGCCGGTGAACTACAGCCAGTTGAGCCCACTGGCTTCCCACCTGCATACGCAGTGGGGTTTGCCCATCGGATATAGCGCGCAGCAGGTGTCGTTGCAGCCTGTGCAGCACCGTTAATGCGGTAATCGAACACAAAGTTACATGTCTTGGTGGATGCCGACATTGAACTTCCCGAGCAGTTGTTTGCTGTGATGCCGTCTGTCTCTAAAAACGATGCGGAGTGGCCCGCAGGGTTACGAGGTTCATCCCATGAGAAGTTGAATGCAATGTTGGCTCCACCTGGCCCTGCTTCGGTTGCCGAGACGGGTGATTCCCAAGACGGGATGACCGCTCCTGAAACTGCACACGCCGTCGCCAAGACAACGCCACGCTTCCACATATTCATTTTCTTCTTCATCATCGTCATCTCTCGTTCTGCAGTCTGTCTATCTTTACAAATCTTTTTGCCACATCACCCATAGAAGGGTTCGGTGCTAATGGCCACTCGCCTCTCGCGAGCTGTATTCCATGGACTTCTCACACCTGCGTGGCCCTGATAGGTCACCCATTGGCGCACGCCCAACGTTGTCAAATATTTTGCCACCACTTCAGCGCGTTTTTGCGCCAGGGATTCAAGGCGCCACGCACTAGCAATCTCGCCATTTTGTGCAAATCCCGTGACGTAGACCAGTCCACCTTGGCGTATCACGGCACGCGCCGCCTGCCGCAGAGACGCCTTCATTGAATTGGTCAATGTGCTTGAACCACGGGCAAAGATCAAAGAACTTGGCACTTCAACGCCGCGAATCTGAGGATTGCCGTCGACCGCTGCCCAATCAAAGGTGTTGCCTTGGGTCACATTCACTCCACTTGGTCCACCTCGAGAAATACCGATGTCATTGGCGAACTGCACACTCACGCGCACGTTACGTCGTGCATAAGGAACTGTGACCGCGGTTGTTGGGTTAGACGGATCAACTTTCACATTGATGCGTGCCAAAACTCTTCCGGTATTTGACGAGACAGTGATGATTGCATGAGTGACGGGAATGGCTGCATCTTGTACTGCGCGCATTGCTGTGACTCGGGTAGATCTTCCACCTGCGACGCTTTGTGTAGATACACGAGCCGGCGCAGGAGGTAGAACCTGGGGTGCAGAGAGACGCAATACTGGTTGCTCTGCCGATGAAGTAGCAGTTTCAGCACGGAAGTCCATCCATGCTGTCACTGCAGTAATGATGGTGGCGGTGGTAGTGGGTTGTGTCACCACGTAGTTCACACCGTCAACACCTGTTACCGCTACTCCAGTAATTCGCACAGTCTTGTTAGATCCCACTTGTGCATCAATAAAGTTGCCCACAGCATTTGTTGTATCAATGGCTACAACGTCGTTGTTGAGTACTCCATTTATTGAAGCACTCGCCACCGAAATAGTTGCACTTGTGGTGCCATCAAAAATCTTGTCGGCTGCTGTAATTCCCGACACTGTGAGTGAACGTGGGGTAATTGATGCAGTAGCTGTTGGCTGTCGTAAGCGGTAGTTACTTGAGTCCACTCCTGACAGTTCAAAACCAGCCAAAGTCACAGCCTTATTCGCACCCACATTCTTGTTGGCAAATGATGCAATCACTGCTCCCGTGACAACGGAAACGTCGTCTCCCTGCACAGTGTTCGTCAACGAAGAACCTGCGGTATTCACTAGTGCTGTCGCAGCATTTGTTCCGTTGTATTCGCGTGATGCAACGGTAAAACCAGTCACCGAGACTTCTCGTCGCACGATGTTTGCCGTCATCGAGGGCTGCTGAAGTACATAGTTGTCAGATTGAATTCCTGTAAGCGCAAGACCAGTCACTGTCACCGGCTTGTTTGTGTCCACGACAGGTGTTGCGAATTCAGCCCGTAAAGCGTTCGGAGAAATTTCCACTACATCGGGACTGACAACACCCACAAGAGTTGCTTGGGTCATGTCAATAACTGGCGACGCATCAATTGATCCGTCATATATATGATCCTGGGCCGTCATACCACTGACCGAAAGGGACTTACGTGTAATTGAACCGGTTGTTGTGATCGGAGTGAGTGCGTAATTCGCTGCCTTGGGTCCAGCAATCGTCACACCAGTCACTGTGATTAGCTTGTCCTGGCCTGCGGCACCAGTGGCAAAAGCTCCATCAAAACTGCCTGTGAGCAACGACACTCCATCTCCCGTCACTACACCGTTCAACTGCGCGCCAGCGACACTCAAGATCGATCTTGCATTCAAGTACAAGAGCCCGTTGTACTCGCGCGAGTTTGTAGTAACAATGCCAGTGACCGTCAAAGGTTGCACAAGAATTGATGATCGCACCGTAAAGTCCGGTACCCAGTAATTCTGACCGTCAGCACCACCGGCCGTGATTCCGGTAATGGTCACTGACTTGTCGTTGCCGACGAGTGCATCATTGAATCGCCCATGCACACTTGTTGCAACGAGGGTGACAACATCGTTGGCAACTACACCAGAAAAACTTGCTCCTACAGTTTCCACCACGGCGATGTCATTTCCGTTGTAGCGCCGTGGCGCAACAGTGACTCCCACTGGCTCCAAAGGTGCCTTAGTGATTGATCCCACCACATCAAGAGGTGCTGCCAACGTGTATCGGTGTGCATGGATACCAGACAACGACAATCCGTCGATGGTGACTGGCTTATTCACATCAACCGTCTTCGTTGCAAAAGAACCGGTTGCACCCCCCCAGACAAGCGCAACACTATCTGCTCCCACAACCCCACTGAATTGGGCCGAATTGAATCGGAGTTGCGATGTTGCATTGCGTGACCCGTCATATTCACGACTCACCGTTGTCACACCCGACAAAGTCAACATCTTTTGCGACACGGTAAAGCTACGCACCATACTTGAGCCACTAGCTGCAGTTGCAGACAGATAATTAATGTTTCCGGCTTGTTCTGCAACAAGAGTGCACGTACCCACACTGACGAGACGAATCGTCAATGGTGTTGGCACATCACACACGCTGGTATCCAAAGATGACACAGAAACCGCGAGACCAGATGTTGCCGTTGGTGACACTGCAAATGAATCATCACCATAGGTTTTGGTGGTGATAGATGCAAAGGCCAATTGTTGGGTGGACTTCGCAATTGTGATCTTGATTGTCTGGCTTGTTTTGCTAACAAAGTTCAGGTCTGCTGCACGAGTGACTGCAACCGTGCATTCACCTGCAGTGAGAGCGGTCACGGTGGTTCCGGAAATGGCACACACCGTGTTACCCGTGACGACGGCGTATGTAACCGCTCCGGTTCCACTTCCCGCAGAACCTGCAGGCATGGACAAAGTGGTAGTCGCCTGTGATGGAGCAGGACTGAAGATGAGACCAGAGGTAGCCGCCGACACAGCAAGAGCTTCTTGTTGAGCTTGGGTGATTGTCAATACGCCTGCGATATATGACACTTCGTAGTTGTTGATATTGCCTACCGACAATGAAAGAGCCGATGGGGTGATCAAATAACTGCCACGGTTTACAGGGGCTGTTATTGAATCTGGATATGCCGTTGAACCAGTTCCCGAATAGGTAAAGATCACTTGATCTGTTGCATCACTACCCACTAAATCAGTGGAGGTAAACATCGGAATGAATGCATTGCCGTACACGGCTTCACGATCAGTAGCGGTGATCACGATGGCTTTTCTATCTACTCGTAGCGTCACTGTACGGGTTTCAATTGCGTAGTTAGCCGACAACGGTGTGAAGGTGACGGACAACGTGTGATTGCCCGCATTTAGGCGCGTTCCTGCCGTGGGGCTGTATGCCCACGTACCGTTCACCGAGGCAGTTGCATTGAGTTGCGTACCTCCAAGAGTGGTGCCAAAAACCACCGCTGTGGGTGTTGTCCAAGCAAGACCTGATGTTGCCTGGTTAATTGAAGCAGTGGTTGTTGGTTGAGTCACTGTGTAGTTCGCAGCTTTCGATCCCTGTAACGCAACGGATGCAAATGTCACAAGCTTGTTGTCCTGCGCATTAGCGTCACTAAATCTCGCTGTGAACCCAGTGAGAGCAATCGACACATCATCAGAGAAAGAAATTCCATTCAGTGAAGCGCTAGTGAGATCTCCGGCGGCGGTATCGCTACCGTCATAGAACTTGTCTGATGCACGTGCTCCTGTAATCGTCAAGTTTTTGGGAGAAATAGTAAAGGTACGGCTAAGCGCTGAACCAGATGCTGCTGTTGCAGACAAGTAGTTGATGGTTCCTGCTTGTGATGCTGTAAGGGAGCACTGTCCTGCGTTCACGATGGTCACCGTGGCGCTAGAGACGCCGCCTGACAAAGTTGAAGCCCCCACTGAACACACACTTGAATTTGCTGAAAATGACACCGTTAAACCCGAGGTAACAGTTGCTGTCACGACAAACGATGCATCGCCATATGTCTTGGGTGTCAAGGCATCAAAGGTGATTGTTTGGGATGCCCTATTAATGGTGTAGTTGAGCTCACTAGAAACCTGCTGATTGAAGTTCACACTTGTTGCTCTTGTGGCAGTCACCTTGCATACACCAGCAGTGAGGGCAGTAAGGGTAGATCCATTCACCGAACACACAGATGGAGTCGATGTCACTGCATAGGTGAAAGCCCCATCGCCGTCTCCTCCATCGCCCACCAATGTGGTAGTCGCAAAGTTGGGCCCAGGTTGCCAGATAAGAGTTGAGTCAGTGGTACTCACCGTGACTGTTGACTGTGTTGCGCGCGTAATCGAGAAGGCACCGTCAATGTAGACAAACGAATAGTTGCCTGCACTTGCACCAGTACAGGTAACCGCTGGCCTTGTTCCTGCATCTGAAGTAGACGTGTACGAAGTTGCACATGTCGGTTGCACTGTCAGAACCGATGTTGATTCACCATTTGCAAAACCTGTCACTGTTGGTCTTAATACAGGTGACTGATCTCCGTACGTGACCTCCGGTGATGGCGCCGTGACTGTCAATTGCTTCTTACCGATAGTTACCACGCCCGATGTATATGAGAAGGAGTAATTGCTGGCAACTGCACCCGAACACGAGGTCGACTCTGAACCAAATCCACTAGTAGTGAGGTACGTCGTTGAACATGTAGCCAAAGTAGAGAACACAGACGAATTCTGACCATTCATAAATCCCGAATACGAAGGGGTCACTGTCGGCACTGCATCGCCATATATCGCGGTATGCGAGGAAGCAGTTACTGTGATTAACTTCTTCGTCACGTTGACAGCACCTGCCACGTAGGTGAACGAGTAATTATCTGCTGTTGCACCAGTGCACGACGTGCCAGGCAAGGACCCCACATTTGATATCGCTGAATAGGCGGTTGTGCACGTAGTCCCCGACACAACTGCTGAAGTGTCTCCGTACACAAAATCGTTGGAGTATGACGGCGTCACTGTGGGGATGGGGTCCCCATATGTCACCATCGGTGAAGATGCAGTCACCACGATGCCTTTTTTAGTGATGGAAGCGGTGCCTGCGGCGTAATGGAACGAGTAATTAGACGACGATCCCGATGAGAGCGTCACCGACGACGGTGTAATTGAGTACGACCCCACATTGACTGGCCGCAAGGTTGATGCGGCATACGAAGTCTGACCGGTCCCCTCATAGGTATAGATCACCGATAACACAGCATCACTATTTGCAAGACCATTGACTGTAACGGACTGCCCTAGTGCCACTCCGTAGACCTCGGTCTGATGATTCGCAGTAATGGTGACTTGTGCCCGTACCACACTGACTACTCCATCAAGATAAATGAAGGAATAGTTATCCGCAGAGCCACCTGCACAACGTGTATACGGCGCCGAACCCACAGCCGAAGTCACCGTGTAACTCGTAGTGCAGGTGGGAACGACACTGAGAACTGACTGCGTCTCGCTGTTGACAAATCCAGCGAATAGTGGCGCAACGGTGACCGTATTTACTGCTGCGCCATAGGGTGCTGCAGGAGATGACGCAGTCACCGTGAGACTCTTGCGATTAATCGTGATCGCACCAGGGCTGTACGTAAACGAATAGTTCGCAGCTGTTGCACCCGAACATGACGTTGCAATACCACTGCTAGAAAACGGTGTTGTAGTTGTGTACGCCGTTGAACACGTCGGAGCAGATGTCAACACAGCTGACGTCTGACTATTCACAAAACCCACATACGACGGCGTCACCGTCGGCGTCGCATCACCATAAGTCACCGTATGTGACGACGCAGTCACAACC
>JBIKSB010000032.1:0-8799 GCA_044348855.1 Ilumatobacteraceae bacterium
CGGGTCGTGATGGTTGGGCGGTCACTTTGGCTGAGTACAACCAGCACACCACCTGTCGGATCATCCAGCGCGCACTGCGTTTGGCAACGAACCCTCCGGTGGAAGTGTTCTCTAACGACAAGCGCCTCCAGGATCTAAACCTCTTCCTCTAATTTCGGGCAGCACACCCCTGCAGTACAGTGTCTGAGTTGCTGACACTTAGACGTCGTCAGCAGAAGGGCAGGCAACATGGCAGAAGATTTTGGCACTGGTTTGCAGGTCTCATATGTTGCAAACCTGGCTCAAATTGTTCAGCCGGTTGTCACTTATCTCAACTCGTCGCCGGCAGATCGCGACATCTTTTCACCCGACACGATTGTTGTTCCGAACGCCGGAGTGCGCGCATGGCTCCAGCAACAAATTGCCACCACAATCGGGGCTACGCCACGAGAGATAGACGGCATCTCGGTCAACCTCAACATTGGTTATGTTGGCATGATTCGCCAGATGGCGGGTCTTGCTCGCCTTCAAAACGATCCTTGGGATATCGAGCCGCTCACTATTGCGGTGCTCGATTGTCTTGCTGACCTACCTGAAGCGCCGGCACTCTCGCTTCGTTACGGCGGCATGTTGCGTGCAGCGCGTGTCATTGCAGATACCTTCGACGTGTATCACGCACGCCGGCCTCAAATGATCGACGCTTGGGAAAAAGGTCTCGCATTACTTGCGCCAGAGCTGGGCAACAAAATCTCTGACGGCGAATGGGAAATCATTCATCCAGCACTTGATAATCAAGATATGTGGCAGTTTCATCTGTGGACAAAAGTACGGGCACTTATCGGAGTGTCTAGTCCGCCGGTGCAGATCAATTCGCTTGTGAGCGGTCTCATTGATGGTTCACTCAAGCCAGGGGCGGAACGATTGCTCATCGTCGGTCTACAGGCCCTCGATAGCCGCACCATTCAGCTTGTGAAAACTCTTTCCACATACATACCGGTAGAGGTTGTATTGGTGCACCCGTCACCAGCATTGGCACAGAAGTGGCAACCAGACGCTCTTGCTATGACCGGCGCAATTGGGGCCACAGCAATTCGTCCAAAAGATGCAGTGGTCGAAGACGGCGTTCACCCATTGTTGAGCACTTGGTTGCAAGGCAGTCGTGAGGCCCAGCTTGTACTGGGAACATTCGGTATTCATCCGTCGTTCGCCGTGCAATCTGAAGTTGTAACGCCGCGCACTCGATTGCAGCACTTACAGCATTGCGTTGTGAATGAGCCTCATGTTCCGGCGCAAGCTGTTTCCCAGAATGATTTTTCTGTTCAGATTCACCGCACACACGAACTAACTCGACAAGTTGAGATATTGCACGATGCTCTTTTGCACGCGTTTGATGAGTTACCAAGCCTAGAACCGCATGAGATTGTCATCTTGTGTGCAGATATGGCAACTAGTGCACCAATTCTTCAATCCATTTTCGGTCGAGAAGTGCAAGTGGTTGACAAAGATGGGTCATCTCGCACTGTCATAATTCCACTAGTTGTAGCTGACCGCGGATTACGTGAGGTCAGTGAAGGCGCGCGTTTGCTGTCTGCCGTGTTGGAAGCCATGGGTTCTCGTGCCTCGCGAACATCGGTCATGAACATACTTGCGGTCGACGCTGTGCTGTCGAATCTGTCTCTCACGCGTGAGGTGTTCGACATTTGGAATCAACTTCTGGATCGCACTGGCATGAAGTGGGGTCTCGATGCTTCGCATCGCGCCCAGCAAGGTTTAGTAGCTGCGGCGGGCCAGACATACACGTGGCTCTCCACTGTTCAACAGTCGCTACTTGGTGTTTTGCTTCCCGACGCTAAGCCAGTTGCGGAACTAGGCGGAGTCATTCCGCTCGACGATCTCGATACGGCTGATGTTGACGCAGTCGCTGCGTTGTCATACCTGTTGTCTTTGCTGATGGATTGCGAAGTGAAGACTCGCGTTCAACGGACGATTTCCGAGTGGTGTGCGTTGCTCGAGGAGCTATTGGTTGAACTGTGTGGTGTGAACAGCGATGCATTGGCGGAACCACTAAATGTTTTGCGTTCGCTAAGGACTTCTAGTCAGCTCATTGGTTCTGGCAGCACAACAGCTGTGCCATTCGACGAGTTCGCAACCATTGTGGTGGAGCGCGTAGAGGCAACCCCGGGTCGCCAGCCTCTGCGTACCGGCGCAGTAACAGCCACTTCGTTCGTTCCATTACGTTCTGTGCCATTCCGTGTGGTGTGCATTTTGGGTTACGACGATGCAGTGGTCAGTGTGAAGGAAGTCGATGGCGACGACCTCACAGGTCGCCAACGTTTCATTGGTACATCAGATTCTCGAATCGACACCCGTCGTACCTTCCTTGACGCGATGCTTGCCGCATCTGATCGATTCATCATCACTTGTATTGGAAAAAGCATTAAGAACAATGCACCTGTTCCATTTATCACGCCGCTTGCCGAGTTTGTCGACATGTGTCTCGATGCCGACTCGTCTTTAGGCTCATCTGCCGAAGAGGTGAAGTCAAAGATGCGAACTCTGGTGTTTGATCATCCACGTCACGCAATGAGTTCCAATAACTTCATTATCGACAAAGTGGTTCCCGGCATGGTGTGGGGTCACAACGGTGCCTCATTCACGGCAGGATCTGTAGTGGGAACCACGAATACTTCGCAGATTTCAACCGTGACGCCATTCAATGTGGAGAACCCAGAAGTTGTCACTATCGAAGACCTCATCAAGGTGCTCGACTATCCCGAGGATTTCTTCTTGAAGACGGTCGGGGTTAGCAAGTGGGTAGACAAAGCGCAGGCAGATATTGCACTCTTGCCAGTTGATATTGACGACCGGCGTCTGCGCGAATTGTGGAATGAATTGCGCGACCTATCGGAAGCAACATCCACTTCACCAAGTCGTTCAGCAAAGAAATTCAAGAGTGACGAAACATCTGCGTGGCAGACCTTGAAAAAGGAACGCGGGGTAGTGCCCGTTGGAATTCTTGGAGACGATGCTCTTAATAGTGCTCAAACATTGTTGAGTGAAGCAGCGGGCCTTGTTAAGGACTGGGGTTTTCCGACCATGGTGGAAACCGAACACGAAATCTCCCTGCAACTCCCCAATGGGGTAGTGGAAGGGATTGTGTCCTATTTCGAAACTGAAGAACTGGCTGGTTTTGCTTCCCTGTACGGTGTCGATCGTTTGCGTTCACGAGCTGTCATTCTGCTCTTGATACTTGCGGCACAAGGAGTTAGTAAGCATTCAACAATTCTCTTTGGGTACGACGGCAAGGAAAATGAGATCAAAGTAAACAATGTGTTTTTTGAGAAAGAACTGACGCAAGAGGATGCTCTGCGCCGGCTCACGGGTCTCATTGACGCCATTCATTTAGCTCGCGCGATACCAGCGGTTACTTTTGATGGAGCAGTGAAGGCAATCATCGCTGCTGATGCATCTGGTGATGAGGAAAAATCTCCTGAATTCGCTTTTGACAAATTTGTTGCTTCCGATAAATACGGAAAGTCTTTGGAACGTCGTTTGTTTGGAGAAGAGCCCAAGTATTCAGACGTGTTTGCGATTGACGGTCCAATCCGTGAATTCTGGTCGACCCTTACAAGTGTGGTTAATGGCCCGAAGTACAAGAGTTTTGCAAAACATGGTGTGACAACCATCAAGGTCTCAGGATTCATCGTCAAATGAGCAACACGTCTGCCATCGACAAACTGACGATCACAAATGGTCTGTTCCTTGAGGCCAGCGCTGGCACGGGCAAGACCTACACAGTTGCCGCTTTGGTCACGCGTGAACTCGCAATGGACGACACATTGCGTATCGGAGATTTCCTGATCTCCACGTTCACTCGAAATGCTTCTGCAGAACTAAAGGATCGTGTTCGCCGTCGCATCATTGAGATGGCTGAGATTGTGTCTATTGGAACTGCAGTACCCGACGATGATTTGTCTCAGTATCTCTGCAGTCAAAATGAATCGAAGCGGGAGCAGATCGTTGTTAACTTACGTCGCGCTGCGGTCGAGTTCGATATGGCAACCATTGGCACCATTCATTCGGTGTGTTCGCGCATCCTAACGTTGGCTGGACTACCTAGTGGCAATGGAAATGAAGCGGCATCTACCAAGATGCTCATCCAACAGAAAGTAAACGACTACGTGGCCACGCAGGCAATTCAGATGGCTTCTGACCCTGCAGCGAGTTCTGGTGTATTGCGGCCGTGGGACCCAGCGCTTTTGGCAAAAGTTGTAGAAGAGAAGGTGTCAGCTCCTGATGCCGAGTTGTGGGTGGATCCGGCTCACACCAATGCAGCTCAACTACAACAACTTGTTCATGACATTCATGCAATGGTCGCATCGATTCATCAACAAACGCAAGCTAATCCAACATTTGACGACCTATTACGTCGAGCCGCCGCTGTCATGTCAGACCCTCAGTATGCAGTGGCAGTTTCTGCGATTCGCCAGAAGTATCGCATGGCATTCGTAGATGAAGCACAAGATACAGACCCCATGCAATGGAGCATCTTTCGCGGAATCATCGAAGCAATCTCAAAAGATTCTTTCCTGGTGGTAGTCGGTGACCCGAAACAATCCATCTATCGATTCCGTGGGGCTGATGTCAATGCCTACCTTGAAGAGCGTGACGTAAAGAATCTCATTTCACTCGATACAAACTTCCGTTCCGATGGAGACATGATCACGGCACTGAACGCGCTGATGGACGGCCAGAGTTTCGGAAATCACATCGATTATGTACACGTGAATTCTGCACCAAAGAATGCAGGTTCTCAGTTGTCGCGTTTTCAGCCAGTAGAGATTGTAAATCTGGGTGAGAAACCGAAAGCCAATGTTCCGCAGGAGGTTGCGGCGCTTCGTGTTGCTGAACTACTGAAACACGCACAGATCAATGGTGAGGAGCTTGCACTATCAGATGTTTGTGTGCTGGTGCGAGCGAATGAGATTGGTATCAGCCTGGAACGAGAACTGCGTTCCATGAAGATTCCGGCCGTTAGTGGCGGTACCGCGTCCGTCATTCAAAGTGAAGCGGCGCAGTCACTGCAGCAGTTGCTGCAAGCACTAGATCGCCCTAGTGACATGGGCCTGGTACGCACTGCAGTGTCGAGCATGTTCTTTGGACGTTCGCTTCTTGACCCCGCCGTGATGGCGCACGGTGTTGTATCTACAAATACCGGAGATGGGGGAGACGATTCAGCTGCGGAATCAATGGCAGGCATCGATGTTGAGCACGAATTTATTCGCGCCCTTTCTCGTATCATTCGCAAAGATGGGATCGCAGCGGTTGAGGCCCAGATTCTTAGTAATCCGCTGTGCTTGAATTCAATGTTGCGTTCAGAGCGCGCCGAGCGTCGCCTCACCGATTTGCGTCACCTTGTGGAACTCATTCACCAAGAAACAGAAGGTCAGGGTATTGAAGCGTCCACGGCATTGCAGACAATTGCGGATCTCGAATCTCTGGATGCCACTGCGGAACTTGTAAGTCGCCGCATCGAAAGTGATGTTGATGCAGTGAAGATTCTCACTGTGCATGCAGCTAAGGGTCTTGAATTCCCCATTGTGGTTGTTGCTGATTTGTGGAAAGACAAAACTCTTGGCGACACAAAGGAAAAGACCGCAGATGAGCGCAGCACGAAAAAGCCACCTGTGTTCTTGTCGCCCCGAGCCAACGCTGCGGGCAAGAAATTTCGTTGCATCGATGTCGCGTGGGTAGAAGCAGGTATTCCTACTCCGTTAGCGCGTCTGGCGTCAGAGGCTGAAGCGCTTGATGAGACAAAGCGTCAGTTTTATGTTGCAGTAACCCGCGCCAAGCATCATCTCTCAATCTTGTTGCCCAGCGATCAAGAGGGCTGTGTGGCGTACTCGTGTATTAACACTGATGCAATTGGTCAAGAAGATTCACTCATTCCTGTTGTGCCTATCCCCGCGAAAGTCTCGCCAACAATTCCAACACGTGTTGTGCCGGTGAGTACTCATCCGTTCGATGGCTCTACTACGCAGACATATCGCCGTACGTCGTTCTCGGGTATCTCTGAACTTGCAGCTGGCCGTGCTCAATCAGTGTTGCATGCTGCGCCGGGTTCAGGCCTCGATGAACAACCAGATTTCTTTGGGGGCCACGTGCACTCCGCAGCAGCAGATGTTGCAGTTGGTGCAACCATGCCACTAGCTCGCGTACCAAAAGGTACGTACATCGGAACAGTTATTCACGAAATCTTTGAGCACTTCGATACCGCAGCGCCATCCATTGTCAATGAGATGACGCGACTCGTGGATAAACACGCATCTGGCCCATCTTTGCTTTCATCGCGTACAGACCTCATTGATGGTTTGGTGCTTGCAGCCCAGACTCCACTTGGCCCACTCATGGGTGGTGCATCGTTGGCCACAATCCCATCGCGTGACCGCCTTCCTGAACTTTCTTTCGAGATGGGACTAGCGCACTTGTCAAAGGATGTTCGTGTGAAGCAAATTGGGGAGGTATTGCTCGAATTGCTTTCCAGCAATGACCCATTGTTCCATTACGCACAACTTTTGAGTAGTGAACAATTCAATATTCCGCTGGCGGGGCTGATCAATGGTTCGATCGACGCGGTGTTACGTGTGAAGAATGCTGACGGCATGGAGAAGTTGTTTATTACTGACTACAAGAGCAACCGACTAGACGAAGAAGACGACAAACGGTTGATTGACGCATATCATCCGACTCGTTTAGTACATGCCATGGAACATCACCACTATCCTCTGCAGGCCATTTTGTACGGGGTTGCAGTTCATAGATTTCTTCGTTGGAAGGCGCCTGCAGTGAGCAGCGATGACGCCATCGGCGGCGTTGCTTACTTCTTCCTTCGTGGAATGGTGAATGACCCTGCGTTTGTTGACGATCAAGGTTGTCCGTATGGCGTATTTCAATGGACGGCACCAACCGGCTTGTGGTCGCGCCTATCAAATGTCCTGGCAGGTGTTGGCCATGCGTAATCACTCTCAGTTTCAGTCGCTCATCAAGGAAGAGCTTGTCTCTGTTGTAGATCTTCATGCGGTAGATGCATTGATTGACCTTGCTCAACCAAAAACTGCGCTTGCTGCAGAAGTGGTAGCAGTCCTGGCTATGGCAATCGGGGCAGGGCGAGACGGAAACACATGTATCGATATCGAAGCACTTCCGAAACTGCCAGTAGTTGCAGGGGTTTCGTGGCCCACCTCTGCAAAGGCATGGAAGTCACTGCTTTCGCCTTGCACGGAACTGGTGCGAAATTCCTCTCAGCCTGAAACTTCTCCACGACATCCGTTTGTTCTCGATGACACTCGCTTGTACATCGCGCGGTCGTACGAAGAAGAACGAGCAGTCGTCAATCATCTGGTGCGTTTACACGCAGGTGGCCAGCTGACGGTGGTACTCGGTGGCCCGGGTACAGGAAAGACCACCTATATCTCGGGCGAACTCATCACTATGTTCTCGGGAGAAGGTGCGGACGACATCAAGTTGTCTCTCGTCGCGCCTACCGGAAAAGCAGCTAGGCGCATGCGCCAATCATTGATGCGAGCACTCGCTCGTTCAAGTGCGCCCGAAGAAGTCGTCAAGAAAATTCTCGATGCGGCGGATTCACAGACAGTTCACAAGCTTCTGGGAATGTCACCGCGACGTGCCCAGCGTTATAAATTCAATTCAGATCCGAAGAGTCGTCTGAAATGCAATTTGCTCATCGTGGACGAAGCTTCAATGATGTCATTGTCATTGATGTATCACTTACTTGAAGCACTGGAAGACGGTGCGAAAGTGTGGCTAGTAGGAGATCCGGATCAGCTAGCAAGCGTTGATGCTGGAACAGTTCTTGGCGATATCTCGCAAGTCACGGAGCCTGTTGGTTCTAGATTTCACAGTTCGTTCGTTCCCCGCACTGTGCAGCACCGCTACCCAGAAGCCTCGCGTATTAATCGATTAGTGAAATGTGTGCGAAATGCTCAGTCGCAGAAAGACATTGACCTATTCCTTGAAATTTTGGCGGAGACTTCGCCCGACGTTTCATGGATTGACCCGAAAGTACAAAAAGACGATCTGAAGAAACTGACGCAACTGGTCATTGACAACGCAAATGCTGTTGCCGTTCTTGCTGAAGCTGGCAAATCTGCAGAAGCACTAGCCACCTTGGCCTCGGTACAGATCTTGTGCGCCAACCGTGAAGGAGCAATGGGTGTCGCGGGTTGGAACCGGTCCATTCAACGCGCCGTAAAGGGGAGTGCGTCTCATCCGTTCTATTTCGGTCGCCCAGTCATGATTAATAAGAATGACGACTCACTGCAATTGGCAAATGGTGACGTGGGCGTGGTGTGCAATATCGGTGGAAGCCGAAAAGTTGCTTTCGAAGGGCTCGAGAAGCCGGTTGAGATTCCGGTGAACAGCCTTCCATCGGTCGACACTGTGCATGGTCTCACTATTCACAAGAGTCAAGGTTCGGAGTACACGCACGCCGTGGTTGTTTTGCCGACGCAACAGTCAAAGATATTGACGCGTGAGCTTTTGTATACGGCCATCTCGCGACCCACTGAACAGTTGACAATTATTGCGACTGCAGAGGCTCTTGCCTATGCCATCAATAATCCCATTCGACGCTCTACTGGCTTAGTTACTGCCCTTCGAGCCGACTAATTCAGCCAGCTCGGGCGGCTCTTCTCAAACGCATCAATCTCATCGGCATGAGTCATTGTGATGCCAATGTCGTCAAGACCATTCAAGAAACGGTGTTGTGTCGGAGCGTCCATGGGGAATGATTCCTTGAAG
>JBIKSB010000033.1:0-8696 GCA_044348855.1 Ilumatobacteraceae bacterium
ATCCCAAACTGCGCGAGCTTGCACGTCGATTGGCGGGTCGATTGATGTTGGAGTTGGGTAATCGGGGGCGCACGCGTCCTCGAGGTATTGGCAAAATGGTGGAACAGCCCTATAGGCCCGATGCTGGCGATATCGATATTGATGCAAGCCTTGATGTCATTTCCGAATCACGTCGTGGCTCGGCAATTGATCCTGAACGTTTGCGCATTCGTGGTTGGCGTAAGCCTGGAACTGCATTGTGTCTCTTAGTAGATCGCAGTGGATCGATGGGCGGTCAACCTTTGGCCACTAATGCTGTAGCCGCGGCCGCTGTCGCTAGTCGTAATCCAGATGATTACAGCGTGATTGCATTTGGAAAAGATGTGGTGGTGACGAAAAGCCAAGATGTACCCAAGTCGAGCGAGCGTGTCATCAACGACATTTTGACGTTGCGTGGCTATGGCACAACAGATCTTGCAGGCGCATTGCATGTGGGCCGTCAACAACTTGGGCGCTCACGTGCAGGCAGACAAATTGCAGTATTGCTTTCTGATTGCCGGGCAACTGTAGATGGTGATGCGGAAACCATTGCACGTGCTTTTGATGAACTGATTGTGGTGGCTCCACAAGATGATCATGATGAGGCACAAGCCTTTGCCTCACGTGTGGGGGCTCGATTGGCTCTGGTGAGCGGGCCAAGTGACATTCCGTCGGTCTTAGCCCAAGCCCTAGAGGCGGTGTAATTCTCCGCTAATACGGACAGGTGGGGTCATCGGGGGGAACGACTCCACGTGGCAACTGATCAATTTCCACGGAGGGAATAGTTGTAGTTGTTGTCGTGGTGGAAGAAGGTGGAGGCTGTGCCGTGTTGCTCATGGCAACTGCGACCACTTGCAATACCGGAACGCTGGTGGGGGACAACGATGCAGGTTTTGCATCGGGAACTGTTGTGGACAAACTTGCTTTACCTTGAAAGACAGCAAGAATTTTCTTAGATGTGCTGCTGTCAAAATCTGGAACAATGACTGACTCATTGTCAATGATTTGACCAAGACCTGGCATTGTGTAATTGCCCATAGTTTCTGTGTTGAAATCACGCATCGCTTGGCCAAGTTGCAACACAGTCAATGGTGTGAGTCGATCATCGGTGATGACGTTCTTCAAAGTCGCAGTGAGAATTCCCGCGGCTACTCGTGGATCGGTGCGCGACTTGTCGAGTGATTTGCGAATCATTCGTTTAAGGAAGTCTTGCTGGCGATTGATGCGACCCCAGTCAGATGTGCCATCTTGTTGCCAATTGCCTACAGCGGGGTCATACCAGGAGTAGCGACGTGAACGCAGATAGGCCAAAGCGTGATCGCCTTCAAATGAGTAACACGAGTTCTCTCTCAGTACGCGAAAACCGGTGCGTGTGTCGCGGGCACGGAAAGGAAACGGAACCCGTACGCCTCCGACGGCATCCACAATGTCGGAGAAGGCACAAAAGTCCACATTGACGTAATGATCAATAGAGATTCCAAAGTTGTCTTTGATGGTGCGAATGAGTTGATTAGGACTGCGCTTATCGAAGTTGGTGTTAATGCGATTACTGCGACCTGTGCCGGCTTGTTTCACCCACATGTCGCGAGGAAACGACAAGATGGCTGCTTGATTGTCTGTGGGGTTGACTCGAACCACCATGATGGAGTCGCTTCGCTCGCCATAGTTAGAGCGATCTCCAAAGCCGCCTGCATAACGTGAATTTGGGTCAACGCAGTCGGCGTTGTCAGAACCGGTAACGAGAAAGTTCTTTGCTCGCAAATCTCCCACAGGAAGATTGAGATCTCCTGCTGATTGACCTACGGGGTCAATAGTGACAACTTGTCGATTGCCCAATGTCCAGTTGGCATAGACCAAGCCCACACCGGCGACCATTGTGATTACAGACAGCGCGATATTGAAATAGATGAAAATGCGCAACTTGCCCGAGTGGTGAGGACGAGGAGTTGTGCCAGACATGCGTTCTCTACCGTAGTTGCGCACGATGTTCCGTTGTGGTCGCACTGAGGCTGTTTATTGTTCTGCGGGTGCGAGCGTGACCTGCACAGAAGGTTCTGTACGGCTTTCGTCAATATGGGCGGTCCAATTCTGTACCGATCCCGCATCGGCGATATCTGGCCAGGCTGCCGTGATGGCGCCAATTGCGGCCTCAGTACCAGTGACCACCACATTGCTGGCCACGGCACGTTGGCTCACTTTGGCTTCTGTCTTGGCACGACGAATCTCACCCAAGGTGGCACACACTGGATCTAAGAAACTGTCGGGATGCACAGTGAAACCCGTGCCGTGCAGTTCGCTGCGTTGCGGCCAGGGTGCACGATGCACTGAACCTTCTTGCCACCAACTCCATACCTCTTCGGTAACGAACGGCAAGATGGGGGCAAAGAGGCGATGCAGCGTGGACAATGCGCGGCGCAGTGCAACGCGTGCAGAAAGCGCACCGTCCTCGCCATGAGTGGCGTATGCACGTGTCTTGACAAGTTCTACGTAGTCATCACAGAACCACCAGAAAAATGATTCAGTGCGCTCAAGTGCGCGTGCATAGTCGTAGGACTCAAAAGCTTTTGTTGCTTCATCCACCACGTCAGCAAGACGTTGCAACATTGCCTGGTCAACGGCATGTGTGGGTTCAATAGTGATGTCGGCATCTCCAAAGCCCAAGACGAATTTGCTGGCGTTGAGCAACTTGGTTGCAAGCTTGCGTCCCACTTTCATTTGATCTTCGCTAAAGGCGGTATCTATGCCGGGTCGTGCACCAGCTGCCCAATAGCGCACAGCGTCACTGCCGTAGTTTTCAAATAGGTCAATGGGGGTGACAACGTTGCCTTTGGACTTTGACATCTTTTTGCGATCAGGGTCCAAGATCCAACCTGACAATGCAGCGTTTGTCCACGGTGCACACTGGTGTTCAAAGTGGCTACGCACCATCGTGGAAAAGAGCCATGTACGAATGATGTCGTGGCCTTGTGGTCGAAGATCGAAAGGAAACACGCGACTAAACATGTCGGGGTTATCTTCCCATTGAGCAGAAATCTGTGGCGTGAGCGATGACGTTGCCCATGTGTCCATTACGTCGGGGTCACCTGTAAAGCCACCTGGTACATCACGTTGTGCCGCTGTGTATCCGGCGGGAACGTCTGTGCTTGGATCAATAGGTAATTGAGATTCTTCGGGCACGAGTGGATTGTCATACTCAACATCACCGTTGGTGGTGAGGGGATACCACACGGGAACAGGCACACCGAAGTAACGCTGGCGGCTTACCAGCCAATCTCCATTGAGACCTTCCACCCAGTTGGAGTAGCGATGTCGCATGTGGTCGGGATGCCACGTGAGTGAGTCGCCGCGTTGTAACAACTGATCGCGCAGTGCGTGATCGCGGCCACCATTGCGGATGTACCACTGTCGGCTTGTCACAATTTCTAACGGGCGGTCACCTTTTTCGTAGAACTTCACAGGATGAGAGATGGCTCGTGGCTCACCTTTCATCTCGCCGGTGTGGCTCAAGAGTTCTGCAATTGCAGTTTGTGCTTGTTTTGCAGATTTACCTACAAGTGCGGCGTAATGCCCACGACCAGTTTCATCGGTGATTTCTGCGGGTGCATCGGCAACAATGCGACCGTCGCGACCAATGATTGCACGCGTCGGCAATTGCAACTCTCGCCACCAGATCACGTCTGTGAGATCACCAAATGTGCAACACATGGCAATGCCGGTGCCTTTGTCGGGCTGGGCAAGTGCATGTGCAAGCACGGGCACCTCTACGTTGAACAACGGTGTGCGCACAGTAGAACCAAACAAAGGGATGTAGCGCTCATCGTCGGGGTGTGCAATAAGTGCAACACAGGCGGCGAGTAATTCGGGGCGCGTGGTGTCAATCAAGATGTCGCCATTGCCATCTGTGCGATGGAAGGCAAGTGTGTGATATGCGCCGGGTCTTTCGCGATCTTCTAGTTCTGCTTGTGCAACTGCTGTTTTGAAATCAACATCCCAGAGCGTGGGAGCTTCTTGGGTATAGGCCTCATTGCGTGACAAGTTGCGAAGAAATGCACGTTGGCTTGCACGACGCGAACGCTCATCAATGGTTGCGTACAACAGTGTCCAGTCAACAGAGAGACCTAAGCGACGAAACAGATCCTCAAAAACCTTTTCGTCTTCTGCAGTGAGCTCTTCGCACAATTCAATGAAGTTCGGCCGTGATACAGGAATGGGTTTGTGATCTTTGGGTGGGTCTCCACGAAACGGTGGAACAAGATCTTTCTGATACGGCACAGATGGGTCACATGAGACTCCGAAATAGTTCTGCACGCGACGCTCTGTCGGCAAGCCATTGTCATCCCAGCCCATCGGGTAAAACACACTCTTGCCACGCATACGCCAATAACGAGCGATGGTGTCGGTGTGGGTATAGGAAAACACATGACCCATGTGCAAAGAGCCGCTCACCGTAGGGGGAGGGGTGTCAATAGCGAAGACATCTGACCGTGAGACCGAGCGATCGAAGGTGTGTGTACCCCATTGGTCCCACATGGCCATCCATTTGGGCTCAATGTTGACTAAGGAAGGCTTTTCGGGGACAGTGGACATAGAAGTTAAATCGTAGGCTTGACAGAGTGCTGAACCTCTATGACACCGCCACTCGCAGCGTCAAACCCCTCGCTCTCCGGGAGCCTGGGCGCGTCAGCATCTACCTCTGCGGGCCCACGGTGTATGGCCCCCCGCATCTTGGCCATGGGCGGGCCACGGTGGTCTACGACATCTTGCGTCGCTACCTCTCCTATAGAGGGCTGGATGTTCGGCTTGTCTCCAACATCACCGATATTGACGACAAGATCATTGATCGCGCACAACGTGAAGGTCGACCCTGGACAGAGATCACGCACAAGTGCGAGAACGTATGGTTCGATGCGATGTCTCGACTGGGAGTTCTTCGTCCCAACGACGTTCCTCATGCCACCGAATATGTAGAGGCGATGGTGGCAATGATTGCCACATTGATTTCACGCGATGCCGCCTATGTCACCGATGACGGCGTGTACCTCCATGTCGCGTCGGTTCCCGATTACGGGCTGCTTGCACATCAAAGCCTCGAAGAGATGATGTCGGGTGGTGGAGACCGGGAAGTGTTTGGTGCAGAGAACAAAAAACACCCTGCGGATTTTGCATTGTGGAAGTTCAGCAAACCCGATGAACCATCGTGGGATTCTCCGTGGGGTGCAGGACGGCCCGGCTGGCACAGCGAATGTGTCGTGATGAGTCTTGAGCTATTAGGCGAAGGTTTTGATCTTCATTGCGGTGGTGCAGATCTTCGATTCCCCCATCATGAAAACGAACGTGCCCAGGCAGTGGCACTTGGGAAAACCTTCGCAAACCATTGGATGCACAACGGGTTTGTTGTGGATACCGAAGGTGAAAAAATGTCGAAGAGTTTGGGCAATGTGTTGAACCTGCTCGATCTTCTTGACAAATACGATCCTCGTGCATATCGCATGTTGTTATTGCAGACTCACTATCGATCGCCCATTCGTGTTGGTCAAGACAACATTGATGCGGCTGTCAGTGCACTTGGTGGCCTTGATGGATTTGTTGCGCGCACATCACACATTGAGACCTCTGTTGCAGACACAGACACTGTGACGCGCTTTTGTGCAGCCATGGATAACGACCTTGACACCACAACAGCGATGGCAATCATCTTTGATGCAGTGCGACGCGCAAACATTGCTTTTGATGCAGCAGATGTGCAGACAGTGTCCTCATTGCGTGCTGCAGTGTTAGAGATGACAATGGCAGTGGGAATTGAATTATCTGCCGGCGAAGAAGTATCTGCAGAAATCGTTGCCAAAGGTGTCGCACTTGATGCTGCGCGTACTGCAAAGGATTTTGCAACAGCTGATGCGATTCGTAATGAATTGCAATCGTTGGGTTACGTAGTGGAAACCTCCAAAGAGGGGACGCGCATCCGTCGTGGCTAAGAAAGAGCGCCCGCCCACTCCGGCCGGGTATTGGGTCATCTGGACCACTGTGGCGCTTGACCTCATTGGGTTCGGAATGATTGTTCCCATTTTGGGTCGCTATGCCGAACGCTTTGGAGCAGGTGGGCTTGAAGTGGGATTGCTCTTTGCTTCGTTTTCCGTTGCGCAGATGATTTTTTCACCAGTGTTAGGAAAGCTCTCTGATCGCATCGGGCGAAAGCCTGTCATCATCATTGCGTTGGTGGGCTCATCTGTAGGAAGTTTTATTACTGGTGCAGCAGGTGCTTTGTGGGTGTTGTTCCTTGGTCGTTTTCTGGATGGCGCATCGGGTGCAAGCATTGCGGTAGCTCAAGGTGCAGTTGCAGATATTGCACCGCCTGAACAACGTGCACGACTCATGGGCATGTTGGGTGCAGCATTTGGATTGGGTTTTGTTCTCGGACCAGCGCTCGGTGGTTTGGCTGCACTTGGTGGTGCGCACGTGCCGTTTTACATTGCCGGCACATTGGCTGCCATTAATGCAATTGCTGCCTACATTCGCCTCCCTGAAACTAAACCTGCCCCAGTTCCTGCATCAGCAGCATCTGAACCTGCAGCCACTGCAGAATCAGCATCGTCCGATGGGCCTCGTTCGCCTGTGCTCGTGCGCTTTGCGGTGGTGTCATTTTTGGCAACGTTTGCCTTCTCTGGATTCGAAGCAACTTTTTCCATCTTTGGCCGAGAGCGTTTCGATCTCACTGAAGCCACCACAGCAGTGGTGTTTCTTTTTGTAGGCGTGGTGTTGGTTGCTGTGCAAGGTCTTGGAATTGGAAGAATGACGGCTGCATGGGGCTCTCGCAAAATGTTGCGCGGTGGTCTTGCCATGGTGGGCGTAGGGCTCTTTGTTCTGTCCGCAAGCACCATGTGGCCTGTGCTGTTTGTGGCTTTGTTCTTGCTTGCATTTGGACAGGGAATTGCCACACCGTCCACCACGGCGTTGGTCACCGAGGCTGCGCCACCAGAGCGTCGGGGTGAGGTGCTCGGATATCAGCAAAGTGTGAGTGCATTTGCCCGCATCGTCGGGCCCATTACCGCTGGACTGTTATTCGACGGGGTCAATGCGGGTACTCCCTATGTGCTTGGGGGCGTGTTGTTTTTTGCAGCTCTGGTGGCGGTATGGCCGGTCACAGCCGCGGTGCGCGCCGTTTCACATCCCCGGTGAACACAGGTCACTCGTACGCGTTTGTGCAACCGGGGTTACCCCCAAGTAAGTTTGGGGCATGGCTGAATTTTCCCTCCACCTCAATGATGACCAATTGCAAATCAAAGACTGGGTGCACCAGTTTGCAAAAGACGTCATTCGTCCTAATGCAATTGAATGGGATGAGCGCGAAGAGTTTCCGTGGCCGATTGTGCAAGAGGCTGCAAAGATTGGAATGTACGGCTGGGAGTTCTTAATGAACAACATGTCAGACCCCACAGGTTTGACAATGCCCGTCACTATCGAAGAGTTGTTCTGGGGCGACGCCGGCATTGGTATGGCAATCATGGGATCTGGTTTAGCTGCAGCAGGTATTGCAGGAAACGGCACACCAGAGCAAGTGATGGAATGGGTGCCACAGTGTTATGGCGATGCCAATGATGTGAAGCTCGGTGCCTTCTGTGTGTCAGAGCCAGATGCCGGCTCTGACGTATCGTCTCTGCGCACACGCGCCGTCTATGACGAAGCAAAAGATGAATGGGTGCTGAACGGCACCAAGGCGTGGATCACCAATGGTGGCATTGCAAATGTGCACGTTGTGGTGGCCGCAGTGGATCCCGCACTCAAGGGACGTGGCCAGGCATCGTTCATCATTCCGCCTAATACAAAAGGTTGTAGCCAAGGCCAGAAGTATCTGAAGCACGGTATTCGTGCTTCCCACACCTCTGAAGTGGTGTTGGACGACGTACGTATTCCCGGACATTGTTTGTTGGGTGGCAAGGAGAAGCTTGACGCCAAACTTGCTCGCGCGCGCGAAATGGGTAAGACCGGTGAAGCACAGCCTGCAATGAAGACGTTTGAATCGACTCGTCCAGCGGTAGGTGCACAAGCGCTTGGTGTTGCACGTGCTGCATATGAAATTGCATTGGATTATGCAAAAGAGCGCACCGCTTTCGGTAAGCCCATCATCATGAACCAAGCAATTGCGTTCAAGTTGGCCAACATGATTACCCAAATTGATGCAGCACGTTTGTTGATCTGGCGTGCATCTTGGTTGGGTCGCAACGGCGGCTTCAAGAATGCAGAAGGTTCAATGTCGAAGTACTACGCATCAGAAACTGCAGTGCGCGTGACTGAAGATGCAATTCAGATTCTCGGTGGTTATGGCTACACACGTGAGTACCACGTAGAGCGCATGCATCGTGACGCAAAAATTCACACCATCTTCGAGGGCACCTCAGAGATTCAGCAGCTGGTGATTGCTCGTGCAATCTCTGGCATGCGCATCGAATAATTCGGCATACAGTAGGAACATGCCTACGACGAGCTCCATTCGCCAGCGAATTTTGGATCTAGCGGTTGCTGCCATTGATGATGGTGGGGAAGCAGCGGTTCGTGTGAATGATCTTGCTGCCGAAGCGGGCGTTACTGTTCCTACGTTGTATCGACACTTCGGTAGTCGTGATGGATTAGTTGAAGCTGCACAAACGCATCGTTTTCGCACTACCCAATTCATTGACTCT
>JBIKSB010000034.1:0-8605 GCA_044348855.1 Ilumatobacteraceae bacterium
ACATCGCATCGTGTTTTCCTCCACCGCAGGGGTCTACGGAAACCCCGCCGTCGTGCCCGTTACCGAAGAGGCAACACCTGATTGCCAAAGTGTCTATGCAGAAACAAAACTGATGATTGAGCGCACGCTCGGTTGGTATTCAACTACTACACCTATGCGTCATGTCATTCTGCGTTACTTCAATGCTGCAGGGGCAAGTACAGATGGAACATTGGGCGAAGATTGGCGTCATTCACAGAACCTCATACCCCATGTCATGAAAGCTGTGTTGGGTTTTGCGCCTGCCGTGCAAGTGTTTGGAAACGACTTCCCCACCACCGATGGCACAGGCGTGCGCGACTACATCCACGTAGAAGATCTCGCACATGCACATGTCGCCGCGTTAGATCATCTTGCCCAGGGTGGGCACAACTTGACATGCAATGTCGGCACTGGGTTTGGAACAAGTGTGATGCAGATCATCGAAGCAACCGAACGAGTGAGCGGGAAGAAAGTTCCCTACCACATCACTGCGCGCCGGCCGGGAGATCCTGCTGCATGTTTTGCCGATGCAGGTCTTATTCACAAAGAACTGGGTTGGTCACCCACGCAGTCTCTTGATGACATCATCCGCACTGCATACGCCTGGCATCAATCACACCCTCAGGGCCACGACAGTTAGTTCGCCAGAGTTAGTCGACAATCAGTGCGCGTTGGCGATCAAGCCAACCAATAAGCACTGCGACTGCGCGAGGATCATGACGTAGGCGATGTCCTGCCCCTGCAACTACTCGCAGTTCGGCACTTCCATGGGCTTGTGCAAGTACACGGGAATCCGCCACTGGAACACTTTCATCTTCTTCACCATGCATCACCAACAAAGGTCGTGGTGCAAAGCGACTCGCGGCATCGACAGGACGAAAACGTCGTAGTTCGCGACTCCATTCGTCAAAGTTCTTGGGAAATCCTGGAGTTCTTATGGCGCCAATTTCTCGAGCGTGTTCCAGAAAGCGACGTGGCTGACTTGCCCAGTCATCAAAATCAGCGCGTGGGCCCAACAATGCACACCCACGCACGCGAGGATCATCGGCGGCGACACACAACGACAAAGCAGCCCCGGTGTTTGTCCCCACTAGCCACACACCTTGTGGCGACACAGTTTCCACAAGGTGGTCGACAGCTGCTCGCATGTCATCCACCCAACCCTGCATAGAAAAGTCACCCTCACTAGAACCGCATCCACGAAATGTGAACGTCATTGCTGCCCAACCCAAATCATTGGCGATGCGATCCATGAGTTGCGGGAACGTCACCCCTGCTTGACGTGCATCCAGAGGACCAATGGGAAATCCGTGACACAAGATGACGCCCGGCAATGACTCAGAGACTCCGCTAGGAGTGGCGAGATACCGGTGCAGAGTCAATGAACCGGAACGAAACGTTCCATTCATGACCCCGCTCATGTGCGCCTATGCCCGTGGTTTGCGATGGCGACGAGTGCTACCTGCTGTTGCCAGCGTGTATCCGCGATTACGAGCTTCGGCCAAAGTGTCAGGCCCGAAACACAAACCCACACCTTCATTCACAATCTCTTCGATGATGGACTCTTCGGTCCACTCATCGAGGTCATACACCAACTGGGTGCGCTTGTCCCCAAGAAACCGTGTGTGTTCAAATTTAACCGGACGTTCCATGACCTCTTACGGTAGCCCCCCACTGGCAAAAAATCATGAACGGCGCACTATGTTTCGACCTATGCCCGCTAGAGGAGGATCTTTCACATGATTCCTACTGACACCCTTCATGCTCTGGAGTTGACCTTCAATTCCATGACTGCTCTTGCTGCCACCTTTACCGAAGAGCAATGGAAGACTCCTACCTTGCTGCCTGGGTGGTCGGTGCAAGATAACTACTCTCACCTCATCGCATTGGAGCGAATGCTTCAAGGATTACCCGCCACCACACATCGGTCTCCAGATTTTGACTACATCAAGAATCCATTTGGCGCCACGAACGAAAACGAAGTGGATTCACGTCGTCATCTCTTAGGCACACAAGTCTTTGCCGAATGGCAAGACATCATTTCACTACGTTTGTCCACTCTGCGTAATGCAGATGCCACGTATTTTGCCCAAGAGACCATGACACCCACTGGGCCAGGCACCGTGGCTGAATTTCTGCACATGCGTGTTCTTGACTGCTGGATGCATGAACAAGATGTACGGCATGCACTTGGCATTCCAGGACATCAAGATGGGCCTGCTGCAGAGTTAACCATTGACAGACTTTCTCGCAGTCTTCCCATCGTGGTGGGCAAACGTGCAGCAACGCCAGAAGGCAACAGTGTGGTGATTGTGCTGAATGGCCCCGTGGAACGACGCATCATCGCCACAGTTATCGATGGTCGTGCTCAACTTGGCGTAGAAGGCAACGTTGCGGCCACCATCACCATGGATTCACACACCTTTGTGCAATTAGCTGGCGGCAGGCAGACCTACGACGATGTGCGCTCCATGATTACCTGTGATGGTGATATGGCACTGGCAACTCGCGTAGTCACGCAATTCACCATGATGATCTAGATCTCGGTGATCAGGGATTTTCTGCGCGTGGCCCCACAGCGCCAATTGCTGCAAAGTACGCATTGTGCGCATCAACAACATGAATCACATCTACGTCGTCGAGTAACTCAATACCTCTGTTCTCTGCTTCTCGTAAAAGGAATGCACTCAACACGTTCTCATCAACAATCAATGGAGTGTCAATGTTTTGCACTCGATCGGTGACATCTATAGGCATCAAGTCGCGCTCAGAAAGCCAGTTCAAGTGCCCCAGCAACAAACCGCGAAGTTCATCCATTGTGAGACGTGATTGAGTTGCACTGGGAAGTTTGTTGGCGACAAACTCCACCGCAGCATCTATCTCATACACAACACGAGGTGCAACCGCATCGAGTCTTCGGGCTTCGCGTCCCACCACCACAGTTGCAATCACGAAGACTGCAATTGCCGAGAAAATGATGCTGAACACAACGAGTATCGACATGGGTTCATCCTATGTGGCACAACAAATATGTCGCACAATAAAAAAAGGGCCCGAGCAATTGCCCGGGCCCTTCTTTGTGACTTTTGTTGATCAGATACCGATGCGCTGAGCAAGAAGCTCGCGATGGTAGGTGGGATCACCGAAGATAAGTTCACTGGACTTTGCACGCTTGAAGTACAAGTGTGCTGGGTGTTCCCAAGTGAATCCGATACCACCGTGAATCTGAATGTTCTCTGCGGTTGCATGGAAGTAGGCCTCTGAGCAATATGCCTTGGCCAAAGATGCAACTGAAGGAAGTTCTTCATTCATGTCAGCTGCACACCACATGCCGTAGTAGGCAGCAGACTTTGCTGACTCCACCTCAAGCAACATGTCTGCACACTTGTGCTTGATGGCCTGGAATGAACCGATGGGGCGTCCGAACTGAATACGGTCCTTTGCATACTGCACGGCCATTTCCAAAACTTTTTGTGCGCCACCGACTTGCTCTGCAGCAAGACCCACTGCAGCAAGATCCATGACCTTTGCCAACACTTCGCCGCCATTGCCCTCTGTACCGATGAGCTTTGCAGGAGTGTTGCTGAAGTCAAGCTTTGCTTGCTTACGTGTTTGGTCCATGGTGGACAATGGAGTGCGAGTAAGACCCGATGCATTGCCATCTACTGCAAACAAGCTAATTCCCTTGCTGGTGCGTGCAGCAACGATGATCAAGTTCGCGGTGTGACCGTCGAGCACAAAGCTCTTGGTGCCCGAAATGGTGAAATCAGATCCTGAGCCTTTGGCTTCAATGGTGATGCCTGCTTCGTCCCAACGACCAGATGGCTCTGTTGTTGCAAGTGTTGCAATGGTCTCGCCACTTGCGATACCTGGAAGGTATGCCTTCTTTGCTGCATCGTCACCGGAGAGCAACAACGCATTGGCAGCCAATACAACTGTGGAGAAGAACGGTGCACACAACAATGCGCGTCCCATTTCTTCCAACACAACACCCAACTCGATGAAGCTGTATCCCTGACCGCCAAACTCTTCTGGAATGGCAAGACCCTGGAGCATCATTTCTCCAGACATCTGTGACCACACAGCTGCGTCAAAACCATTTACGGTTTCCATTTGTTCGCGAACTGCCTCTTCCGATGACTTGTTCTCAAGGAACGAGCGCACCATCTTGCGGAGTTCTTCTTGTTCTTCACTAAATGCAAAATTCATAGATGCCAGTTTGGAACGCCAGGTCAGTGCATGCCAAGCCAACTTGTGTACACCTGCGTACACAAAACGATAGAGTGACCCCATGGCCACCATTGGAATCAGAGAACTTCGCACGGCACTGGCGTCCTACGTCAAACGCGCCCACACAGGGGAACGCCTGGTCATCACCGTAGACGGGGTCCCCGTCGCCCAACTTGGGGCCCTTGCCGGGGACTACACCGGGATTTCGGTATCCGACCTGGTCGCTCGAGGGGCGTTAGTGGCTCCCCGTCGGCGTGGAGACTTTGTTCTCGACGAACCTCTTCTTCTCACTGCTGGCACGCGCGTGGATCGCGCACTGGCCCAAGTGCGACTGTGAACTCCTGAGATGACTGTATTTCTTGACTCATCTGCGCTCCTCACACTGCATGTAGAAAGCGCATCCCGGGGCGTTGTGCAAGATGCCCTTGAAGCAGACACCACATGGGTGGCCTGTGCTGTCACTCTTGCCGAATCTGTGGCGGCGATTTCTCGCCTTACAGATGAGCCTGTGTTGCAGCGATACCTCGAGGACAAAATCCGCCACACCTGGGATTTTCTCCATGTGGTTCCTATGGATCACGTACTTCTCGACGATGCAGCAGCACTATGCACTCGACAACCCGTGGGCTTGTCCACCGCATTGCACCTCTGCGCGGCTGCACGACTGCCCTCACCGGTGCAATTTGTGACTTTTGATGCGGCTCAAATTCCCGTTGCCCTCTCAATGGGATTCACGGTTGTGTCAGGCTAGGACACATGGCGTTGCCAACTGACACCCTGCACTACTTCGACCACAACCTCGAAGTACATCGCGTGGTCGTTGGCCCCTATGACAACAATGTTTTTGTGTTGCGCTGCAAACACACTTTTGATGCAGTCCTCATAGATGCAGCCAATGAACATGAACTTCTCCTTGAGATGTGCACTTCACTTGGTGTGCGCAGAGTTCTTGAAACCCACGGACATCACGACCACATTCAAGCAATACCTGCGATGCGAGAAGCGGGCTATTCGGTGGCAGTGGCGTCGGCCGATGCACAGATGTTGGTGGAGGTGGGTTACGACACATTCCTCGATGATGAAGAGATCATTGAAGTAGGTCGCTTGCGTCTAGAAGTCATTCATACTCCTGGCCACACGGTGGGTTCTGTGTCGTTCAAGGTGATTGATGCTCCGCTGTTGTTTACAGGCGACACACTGTTTCCAGGTGGCCCAGGAGCAACACATTTTCCTGGCGGAAACTTCACCGACATCATCGAATCCATTGATACAAAACTGTTTACCTACAGCCCCGACACCACAATCTTGCCGGGCCACGGAACTGACTCTCTCATCTCTACCGAGAGACCACATCTTGATGACTGGATTGCTCGTGGCTGGTAACGCACCACTTCTTGGAGGCATGGCGCCGACTCAATTGCCCATTGCGCAACCTACCGAACGAGTTGATGCACTTGGTCGTCTTTCCGCCGACGACCGTGCTCGTTTGCGGGCAATTCCCTCATATCGCAATGCCGTGACAGTCTTCTGGCTGTACGCACAAAACATTGGCATCTTGTTTCTTGCCGCTCGTCTCAATCACGTTGCAGCATGGATCATTGCCTTTCTTTTAATGGGACGCATGCACGCACAGTTTTTGTCGTTGATGCACGAAGCAGCGCACAGATTGTTGTTTGCGCATAAGCCAACAAATGACTTCGTAGGCAATTGGTTATTGGGCTATCCCGTAATGACAAGTACTCAGGCATACCGACGCGTACATATGGCCCATCACAAACGAGAGTTCGGTCCCAATGAACCCGACATCGCGTTGTATGCGAACTACCCCGTCACGTCAGCAAGTCTTCGTCGCAAGCTGGTGCGCGATGCAACAGGTCAGACAGGTATGAAATTGTTGCGTGGACAGATGAAGGGGCTGCGTTCCCCCGATACTCGTGTACGCCACACGCTGATGAAAATGTTGGCTTTGCAAATTGTGATTGCATCGGCATTTGCCGTGGCGGGTTATTGGTGGATGTACCCAGTGATGTGGGTGCTTCCCTACCTCACGGTGTGGCGCGTCATCAATCGTCTGCGTTCCATCGCCGAACACGGTGGAATGCGCGAAGATGATGATCGTCGGTACACCACACATTCAGTGCATCAACATTGGTTCGCACGTTTCTACATGGTGCCGTACAACATTGGCTTCCATATGGCGCATCACGTAGATGCCGGCATCCCCTTTCGCCACCTGCCCGAATACCATCGTGTTCTCCACGAGGCCAATTATCTAGACACCACCGTGGAGTACCCGTCCTATCGGGCACTCTGGCGGGCATTAGTCACTCCTCGCTAGTTTCCACTATCTCCATAGTGGTAATACTGGGCTCCTGCCTAGACTGAAAATCGTGAGTGACCTGTTTCGAATAGACAACCTTCATGCCCGCCCCCAGTCCGATGAGGCAGAAGGCGCCGACGACATCTTGCGCGGCCTGTCCTTATCCATTGCAGCAGGCGAGATTCACGCCATCATGGGCCCGAACGGCTGCGGAAAGTCCACACTTGCAAGCACTTTGTTGGCTTCACCTGAATATGAAGTCACAAGTGGCCAGATTTTCTTTCACGGCGAAGACATCACCGATTGGTCAACCGACGTTCGCGCCAAAGCGGGCATCTTTTTGGCCTTTCAGTACCCGCAAGAAATAGCCGGCGTCTCGGTCATTCAATTCCTTCGCCAAGCCTTATCCGCACGCAAAGGAATCGATCTCTCTGTTCTGGAACTGCGTCTGTCTGCAATGGATTGGATGAAGCGACTGGGAATGGATTCTTCGTTTGTGGATCGATACCTCAATGAAGGATTCTCGGGTGGCGAGAAAAAGCGCAACGAAATCATGCAGATGGCATTGCTGGAACCAGAATTTGCCGTACTCGACGAAACAGACTCTGGTCTCGACATTGATGCGTTGCGCATTGTGGCCAAGGGAATTCGCGAGGTCAAACAAGATCGCCCCAACCTGGGCATTTTGCTCATTACGCACTACCAGCGTCTACTCGATGAGCTTCAACCCGACTTTGTGCACATCATGATCGATGGTCGCATCGTGAAGTCTGGCGGAATGGAACTTGCAGCCGAACTAGAAAAGAACGGTTACGAGGCCTACAAGGCCTAAGTCGTTATGACTCTGGACATCGATCGCATTCGTGCCGACTTTCCCATTTTGGCAGACACCATAAATGGAAAGCCTCTCGTCTATCTCGATTCGGCCAACTCCTCACATAAGCCACAAGTTGTCATTGATGCAATGAGCACTTTTATGGCTCATCAGTACAGCCCCACAAATAGAAGTGCGTACTTTCTCGCAGCACAAGCAACAGAAATGTATGAAGGCGCACGCGCAAAAGTTGCGCGTTTTATTAATGCGCGACATGCACACGAAGTGGTGTTCACGAAAAACGCCACCGAGTCACTCAACCTCGTGGCACGCGCTTGGGGTGCAGCACATTTGTCCCACGGCGATGCAATCGTTCTTACGCACATGGAACACCATGCCAACATTGTCCCCTGGCAAATGTTGGCCGCAGAAAAAGGGTTCACCATTCGTTGGGTGCCACTCACCTCCGATGGTCTGTTAGATCTCACAGACATTGACGCACTCTTAACAGGCGCAAAGGCATTCTCATTCACTTCCATGTCAAATGTGTTGGGCACAATCAACCCCGTCAAGGAATTGGTCTCACTCGCACATCGTCACGGGTCTATTGCCATAGTGGATGGTTGCCAATCGGTGCCACACATGCCCACCGACGTTCAAGACTGGGATGCTGATTTCCTCGCCTTCAGTAGCCACAAAATGCTTGGGCCAACAGGCATCGGAATGTTGTGGGGCAAAGAGTCCTTACTCGATGCCATGCCACCATTTCTTGGAGGCGGAAACATGATTGCCGACGTCACTTTGGATGGCTTCTCATGTGCTGAATTGCCCGCCAAGTTTGAAGCGGGCACCCAACCAATCGTCGAGGCAGTCGGACTATCCGCTGCGGTGGATTATCTCAACTCCATCGGGATGCACAATGTGCGTCAACACGAGATGGAGATCTCGCGTTATGCACTCGACACCTTGACGCAAAGATTTGGCGACGACATTGTCATTCATGGAAGCAAGAACGTCGAAGTGCGTGGAGCCACATTTAGTTTTGCTTTTCGTGATGTGCATCCCCATGACATCAGTCAAGTCCTCGACCAGAACAATGTGTGTGTCCGTGCCGGTCATCACTGCGCAAAACCACTCATGCGCCTCTTGGGGGCGCACGCCACCGCACGAGCAAGTTTCTACCTCTATAACACCACCGATGAAGTGGACGCCCTCTGTGA
>JBIKSB010000035.1:0-8563 GCA_044348855.1 Ilumatobacteraceae bacterium
AAAAGGTCGTTATGTCGTCGTGACCGCAATTACGCCCACGCCATTAGGAGAGGGAAAGACCACAACTTCGGTGGGACTTGCTCAGGCGATGCGCCATGTGGGCAAGGTGGGCGTGTTGGCACTTCGGCAACCATCCATGGGGCCCACATTTGGTATCAAAGGCGGCGCTGCGGGAGGCGGATACAGCCAAGTTGTGCCGATGGAGATTTTGAACCTGCATCTCACAGGAGATTTTCACGCAGTGACTGCAGCACACAATCTCTTGGCAGCGATGGTGGATAACCATGTACATCATGGAAATGCATTGGGGCTTGCGTTAAAGAAAATCACTTGGCGGCGAGTCCTGGATGTCAATGATCGTTCTTTGCGCAACATTGTCATTGGTATGGGATCTGACCAGGACGGCGTGGTGCGTCAAAGTGGATTTGATATCACGGCAGCGTCGGAAGTGATGGCCATTTTGGCCTTGTGTTCGTCTGCAGAAGATTTGCGCGAACGCTTGGGCCGCATTGTTGTGGGGTATACCGAGAGCAATGTTGCAGTCACGGCAGAACAGATTGGCGCAGCAGGTGCCATGGCTGTCATTTTGCGTGAGGCAGTGAAACCTAACTTGATGCAAACCTTAGAAAACACACCTGCAATCATTCACGCCGGTCCCTTTGGAAATATTGCAACAGGTAACTCTTCGGTGATTGCAGATCAAGTGGCGATTCATCTGTGTGACTATCTCATCACCGAGGCAGGTTTTGGTGCCGATATGGGAGCAGAACGATTTTTCAATATCAAGTGTCGTGTCTCTGGCATGGTTCCCGATGCAGCCGTGTTGGTGGCAACTGTGCGCGCACTCAAAGCGCATTCGGGTCGATATCGAGTCGTCGCGGGGAAGCCACTACCTCCAGAGATGTTGGAGGAGAATCCTGATGACGTGCGAGCAGGGGCTGCAAATCTCATTAAGCAAATTGAGAATGTAAAGGTTCATGGGGTGTCACCAGTTGTGGCCATCAATGCATTTCCTGGCGACTTTGACAGCGAACATCAGGTCATTGCCGAAATTGCACAATCGGTAGGCGCAAGAGTGGCTGTGTGTAGACATTTTGGTGAAGGCGGAGCGGGGGCCGTTGATCTGGCACGTGAAGTGATTGCAGCATGCGAAGAACCCAATTCATTCGAGTTTCTGTATCCAGATGAAGCCCCGTTAGAAGAAAAAATTTCAGCTGTTGCCACAAAGATCTATGGAGCAGCACGAGTGGAATACACCGCACTTGCACGTGAACAGCTCGCGATGTATGAAAAGAATGGTTTTGGTCATTTGCCGGTGTGTATCGCAAAAACTCATCTCAGCATTAGCGGTGATCCATCCCTAAAAGGTGCGCCCACTGGTCACACGTTGACTGTGCGTGAGGTGCGGGCATCGGTAGGTGCGGGTTTCATTTATCCAATTTGTGGCGACATGCGCACGATGCCAGGTCTGGGTTCGCAACCCGCGGCATTATCTATAGATATTGGCGACGATGGAAAAGTTGTGGGGCTGTTCTAATTACTTGCCACGAAGTGCGGCAACAATCGGAGCGCATTCATCGATGTTTTCTGCTCCCACAATCGTGTAGCTAAATCCCCATTTTTCGCGACGCTCAAGAAGTTGTTCGATGCACGCATCGGCCGAGCCAATAAGTGCAAACGGAGATGTGTCTATCAATTCAGCCGGGACGCTAAACATCGATGAGATGGCATTAATTGTTGCCGCGCGGTCATTGGTGACTTTGACGAAAAATGTTCGAATATTCAATTCAATCTCTGACAATCGATGAGCACCAGCTGCAGCAACAATGGCTACTTTTTCGTCCACGGATGCAGCAGTCATGGTGGAGATTGCTTCGGGTCCCACAACGCCCGATGTGAGTGTTCCATTGATGCCCACGATGTCTGCTTCACGCGCGGCAAATTTCAAGACACGAGGCCCACCTCCTCCTATCAAGATCGGGGGCAGTGGTTGTTGTACGGGTTTGGGAAGGCCGTTGTATTGAGAGATGGTGTAGTAATCACCCGTAAAAGAAAATGTGTCTGGCCCAAGTGCTCCGCGAATAACCGCCAAGCCTTCAATGAAGCGATCAATGCGCACCTTGGGTGAGTCATATGTCATCCCAGCCTGTTCATAGTCACTGATCATCCATCCTGCGCCAATGCCGATTTCGGTGCGTCCATCTGAGAGCACATCCATGGTGGCGAGTTCTTTTGCGAGCACTACGGGATGCTTGTAATCGTTATCGAACACCAGAGCGCCGATACGCAATGTTGTTGTTGCATCTGCGGCAGCCATCAGTGCAGGCACGGGTGCAAGCTGGTTGGTGAAGTGATCCGGCATGGTGAGCACGTCGTAGCCCGTATCTTCACTTCGTCGTGCTATCTCGGCCCACTCTTGTGCACTTGATGCATGGGAGACCTGGACTCCAAAACGAAATGGGCGATGGGGAAACAATGACATGGAGTGCACCGTAGCAATCTTGATGACGACACCGGCGGTGCTGTGCCCGATACGGTGGTCAACATCGTGAAAACCCTGTTCTCGACCCCCCGAGCCCACTGGCTGATGCGGTGTGTGATCGCCATTGTGGCTGGCTCACTGTTGGTTACTGCAACAGTGGTCGGGGCCGCCCCTCAACTCTGGAGGGCTGTGTCGGCTCATGAGCAGACTCCAGTGCAGTTGCCCTCCTTTAGTGGTCTTGCTACTCGAACAAGAATTGTCGACACAACGGGTCGCCAGATCGGTGTTTTCGAATTTGAAAACAGCCAACCCATCTCTATTGATGCAATTCCCGACCATGTGGTGGCGGCGTTTCTGGCTGTAGAGGATGAAGGCTTTGAAGAGCACAAAGGTGTGAACTTACGCGCACTCGTGCGTGCCGCGTTAGCAAACTTTCAATTCACCACGGGTCGTCAAGGTGCATCGACAATTACCCAGCAGGTAGTGAAGAACGAATACTTGGCCGGCTTGCCGCGTGATGGGCGATACAAAATTTTGCAGGCTCGTTATGCGGTGATGCTGGAAAAGACGGTGTCAAAAGCTCAGATTGTGGAGCGCTATCTCAATGTGGTGTTTCTGGGGAACAACGCATACGGGCTACAAGCTGCCGCCGAGGTGTAT
Organism: Ilumatobacteraceae bacterium; assembly: GCA_044348855.1. GTDB lineage: Bacteria > Actinomycetota > Acidimicrobiia > Acidimicrobiales > Ilumatobacteraceae > UBA2093. The sequence continues at coordinate 3,143 of JBIKSB010000035.1, forward strand.
TTCGGCACCAAAGTTGCCGACCTCACGCTGGCCCAAGCAGGGTTTCTTGCAGGCTTGGTGAGAGCGCCAAGCACCTTTGACCCCATTCGTCGCCCCGAGCAAGCTCGTCGACGCTTCCGGCAAGTTCTTGAGCGTTTCGTGGAAACAGGCTTGATGACCAAAGAGGAGTCCACAGCAACTTTTGATTCTTTTGCGATTCCCGAAACAGCAGGAAGCGTGCCACTGCAATCCACGAACCGCACATATTTCACAGAGATGGTGCGCGACTATCTCTTGAATAAATCAAACATTTTGGGTGCAACGTATCAAGAACGATTTAATGCGCTCTATCGCGGTGGAATTACTATCCACGCCACTATTGATGCAGAAGCACAAGCGAAAGCTGAACGTGCTGCACAAGAAAATCTTCCTGCGACCGCCATGGGAATTCAGTCTTCGTTGGTGTCGGTAGATAACTCAACGGGGGCGGTACGTGCACTGGTGGGAGGCCCCGGATTTGAACCTGGGCGCAACGAAGTGAATCTCGCACTGCGACGTCGACAAACTGGTTCCACGAGCAAACTGTTTGTCTTAACTGCAGCACTAGAAGCAGGCGCCCAGCCCAAAGATCTCATTGACGGAACGATGCCCTGCACGTTCCCTAATCCAGGTTTGCCATCTGAGCCATTTACATTGACACAAGGTGTAAGCAAGGGTGTGACCACGTTAGAAGAGCAGACGTGGTTATCCATTAACTGTGCATATGCACGACTTGCACAAATTGTGGGACTCAATCGCGTTGTGAATGCCGCGTATCGGATGTCTTCATCGGTCTATCTCACACGAGACAACTTCAAGATTCAACCGTATGCAAGTTTTTCTACTGGCGCCAATGAGATGAGTGCTTTCGATATGGCGTCTGCAACTCAGACAATTGCAAATTCAGGAGTACATCACGAGCCATATTTCATTGAAAAGATTGAAGGCCCAACGGGTGTGCTTTTTCAATATCAACCAAATCCACAACTTGTGCTGACCAAACAAGTTGCCGATACTCAAATCGATATCTTGAAAAAGACATTGACATTGGGAACTGCGCGGCGCACTCCACTAGATGGTGGGCGCCCCTCTGCAGGCAAAACAGGTACTCAAGACGAAAACACCAATGCATGGTTTGTGGGCTCTACGAAACAGCTCACTACGGCAGTGTGGGTGGGTGATCCAAAGGGGTACACCCCGATGGTGAATGTTCCAGAGTTCCGACGCGATGGCGTGCCACGAGTAACGGGCGGTACGTATCCCGCGCGTATTTGGAAAGCCTTTATGGACCAAGCACACATCGGCTTACCTGCACTCGACTGGGATGCGCCCGAGGCGCCCAAAAGAAATCCACTTCGTCTGTTTCTTCCTGGAGTGGACTGCACCGCACAGTTGGTGTCGGGGACTCTGCCGCGATCTGCCACAGGAACTGTTGTGACAGTGGTTCCTACTTCGAGCACCACGACAACCACAGTTGCGCCGACCACTACCGTTGCCACAACACCTGGATCTCCTATGGTTCCGGTTGTCCCTGCACCGGCCCCAACTGTGCCTGTGGGGCCTGTGGTGCGCATCGTCGATCCCGGCACAACAATTGCTCCCACAGATCTCAATCCACTCACGCCCATTGTCGGAGTTGATCCCCAAAACACCTACATCTATGACTGTGTGAAGGGAATTCCACCCACTGTTCGTGTGGTTGAATAGCCCAACTGCATAGCCTGAAACAATGTTCTTCTGGTTTCTCGGTACTGCTGCAATCACTGTGTGGTTTGTTTTCCGTGATGCACGATTTGATTATCGAGTTCTCGCACTTGGCGCATTAGTTCCTGATCTTGTCGATTACCCCACTGGTGGGGCATGGGTGATGCATTCACTTCTGACGAGTGTGGTTGTGCTTGTACTTGTAGTGCTTCTGTGTCGCAGAGGATCAGATGCACGACGTCGTTGGTTGGCGCTTCCCATTGGAATGTTTTTGCACCTGGTGTTCGATGGCGTGTTTAACAACACGTCACTGTTTTGGTGGCCACTTGCGGGTGTGGACATCGGGTCGGTCAATGTTCCTGCACTCGATCGGATGCAATGGAATGTTCCACTTGAGATTATGGGCATTGCGATGTTGTGGTGGCTCTGGCAGAAGAATGCCTTATCCCATCGCCATGTGCGTCAACGTTTTCTTCGCACCGGCCAACTATTGGGTGGAACCGATGTTGAGGTGGGGAAGTGTTAATTCTTGTGCGTCACGGACAGACAACGGCCAATGCAGGTGGATTACTGCAGGGTCGTATGGACCTACCTCTCGATGATGAAGGACGCATTCAAGCAATGCGCACAGGTGCACATATCAGGCAGAAGTTTCCCCATGCGCGGATCATTACAAGTCCTTTGTTGCGCGCGGTTCAAACTGCTCAGGCGATCTCTGATGAAGTAGAGGTTGATCCTCGATTTATCGAACTTGATTATGGCCAATGGGATGGCCGTGCAATGGGTGATGTGGATCCGTCGCAATGGGCACAATGGCGCAACGACCCTTTGTATCGACCACCCGGTGGAGAGTCGCTTGTGGAATTAGAACAGCGAGTGACACCTGCACTGGAGCAATTGCGCGATGAGGCACAAGAGCGTGATGTGGTGGTGGTGAGTCATGTCTCACCCATTAAGTGCGCAGTGACATGGGCACTCAATGTCGACACCCATGTGACCTGGCGGTTTCATCTCGACCGCGCATCCATTTGCCGCATTGCAGTGACCGCACGCGGTCTTTCTGTATTGAGCATGAACGAAGTAGGTCATTTGCTGTAGACCCGCGAAGGGGACGGTGAGTCATTCTGTAAGCGGGGTTCTGTACTTGTCAGCGACAAGTGGTGACCATCCCTCTATGCGACCTACCCGGAGGTTGCCTTGCGGCGGGCGAGCAACCCACCTCCTGCTTGGTCTTGCTTCAAATGGGGTTTACCAAGCCGCATACATCGCTCTATGCGCTGGTGCGCTCTTACCGCACCGTTTCACCCTTACCTGTGATGCGTGAACACCCATCGGCGGTTTACTCTCTGTTGCACTTTCCGTCAGGTCGCCCCAACCTGGCTCTCGCCAGCATTCTGCTCTGTGAAGCCCCGACTTTCCTCAGCACATTTCTATGCCGCGGTCACCCGAACGACTCACCGTCACATCTCAGTGTAGGCAACGCACCAGGCTTCCTTGCCTGAGAAAAGAGAATAGGTACGTTTTAGGAAACGTAGAGAAGGCTGTTGAGGCTTGGAGTGTCCATCAACACATTTGTACGCAATCCCACTTCGTTGGGTGGACCTACGGCGATCTGCACTGCGTTCAATGCGCCAAATGCAGATGGCAAAGTTGCCACAGTGGGGTTACCGTCCGCATCAACACCAGGAGCAAAAGCTTTAGTGCCTGAGTTGATCAACTGTGCGGCTACAGCGGCACGTCGGGACGACTGGGCACCAAGTCGCATCATGTCTGCACGCAGCGCTGGCTCCACGGTGAGGGACAGCGAGTATTGGTACGTAGCGGCAACCAATGTCTCGAACCCAAGAAGTGCGGTTAAGACATCTGCTTGATCAGCGCTTTTCTCAATGAGTTCAAGCACGGTATTTCCATACGCAGTCATCAGTTTTGCATTGGCCTCGTTCACGGGTTCTCCGCCTCGTGAGGTGACCAATGGGGCAATGTCGGAGACGTGTCGCTGATGGGCTGCAGCAAATGCAGCAACAATCGATGCAGTCTCTCCCGACACCAAGCTTGTGACACGTGTGTCAGTGAGAATGTCAGCAACCATTTTCTCTACTGACTGTGCGGTACGAAGAAGTACAACGTCATCAACTTTTGCGTCCGGCAAAGGCTGGCTTTCTGGCTGTTCGCCAATGCGTGTCACTGTGTTGCCGGTGCTGCCACCACATGCGGCAAGTACAACACCAGAGGCCACCACAGCACCACCTGAGCGCAGAAGTGTTCGACGTGAGATAGGGGAGTTTTTTTGGTTCGTCATGATGATTCCTGTTTTCCTCAGACTCGAGCGGCTACTAGCGCACTATTGCCCGACACCAACGCGAGAGCGGCGGCTTGGCGGGCTTCGACAGTAATGATGGATGCAACAAGCGATGCGGCATTGATTCCCGTGAGGCCCGCGATGCTGTTGGTGTGAATCGTGGCGGTTTCATCTTCAAGCCCGGACAGCAACGCTGCAATCGCAGCAAATGAACCCGAGGGAGTAGCCAAAGGTTGACCTGAGGGATCTTGTGCCTCTGTCGCAAGATAGCCACGCAAGGCATCGACGTATGCGACGTGGTTGTCATGGATAAGAAGAAGCGCAGCTTTGTCGTCTTCGTTGGTGGTGGCTGCAACAGCAAGTGCGTAGGTAGCAACCATTCGTGACTCACGGTCGAGCGCGGCGTTGAGCGCGGGATTGTCGCGTTCGTCATTCTTGGGGATATCTGATGTTGCTGCATGTGCAGTGCGTGTCAACATGGGAGAGGCAGCAACGATGGCCCCGCCTGCAATAAGGGAGGCAATCAGTTGGCGACGCGACGCCACTGGTGCATCAGGGGATTGCGATTGAATCTGTTCCACTCGAGTCATCCTTTTTCATCGTGGCGAAATGTCGCCCCCCAACACTAGAAGTCCAGCGCAGAAAGGTCAGGTATCCAGGCACGAGACCTGGAAATCGCCTCCGCCCATTGTTGCCGCCCGAGTTCGCTGTTTCCTAATGGATCCACGCTCTTGGCCCATCGAATAGTGGAAATTGCCTCATCGAGATGTGACCATTGTCCACTTGCGGCTCCTGCAAGGAACCCCGCCCCCAAGGTGGTGGCTTCGGCGTGAGCAGAGACCTTGACAGGCCGGTTGCTCGCATTTGCGAGAGATTGGACAAAGGTGGCATTCCGGCTCATTCCACCGTCAATGCGAAGTTCTTGGATGGAAAGTGCGCTGTCGGTCTCGGCGGCCTCCACAAGGTCTGCACCTCTGTGTGCGATTCCTTCGAGCACAGCACGCACTATGTGGGCGCGAGTTGTTCCACGAGTGATGCCAAAGAGAGAACCACGTGCGCCGTAATCCCAATAGGGGGTTCCCAGTCCCACCAGTGCCGGCACGTACATCACGCCATCACTTGATGCACAACTTGCTGCCACCGCATCGGATTCCTCGGGCGAAGCAATAAGGCCCATGTCATGACAGAGCCATTCGATGTTGGAGCCCGCCGACAACATGATTGCTTCTGTTCCGTAATGAAGTTGTTCGTCGCGGCTAAAGGCCACGATGGGGAAAGTTCCTGCACCACTTCGTTGCGATTGGGTGGGGGCATGTTCACCCACATAGACATCGAGCATTCCGCCGGTACCAAAGGTGATTTTTGCTTGACCAGCAGTGATGCAGCCTTGACCTACGAGC
>JBIKSB010000002.1:0-26413 GCA_044348855.1 Ilumatobacteraceae bacterium
GAGCGCCTGCTTTGCAAGCAGGAGGTCGTGGGTTCGATTCCCATCGTCTCCACCATTCGTTTCCACTATTTGGTTTTCACGCCATTACCCTTCCTCGCCTGTGAATAGTGCGGTTCTTCTCATCTCATGCCCCGATAAGCCGGGCATCGTGGCAGCTGTTGCTACATGGATTGCATCAGTTGGCGGCAACATCGTGCATGCCGAACAGCACACCGACACCACAGACGCCATGTTTTTCCAGCGCGTGGAATTTCAATTCAACGACAGCACCTCACTCGATACTCTCACTGCTGGCTTTACTGCAGTTGCGACCAATTGGGATATGCACTTCACATTGAACCCATTGCCACGCCGTGCACGCACTGCAGTGTTGTGTTCCAAGCAGTTGCATTGTGTTGCAGATTTGTTATCGCGCACCACCTATGGCGATCTTGGTCTCGATATTGCTGCAGTTGTCTCTAACCACACAGATGCACAACCACTGGCACAATCATTTGGTCTCCCTTTTCATCATGTGCCCGTGGGAGATGGTGCGAACGCTCGTGCGCAACAAGAAGCACAAGTCGCAGAATTGCTTGAGACATTAAACGTAGATCTTGTGGTGCTTGCGCGTTACATGTTGGTGTTGCCACCATCATTGGTGCAGCCATGGTCTGGTCGCATGATCAACATTCACCATTCGTTCTTGCCTGCGTTTATTGGTGCAAACCCGTATCGCCAAGCACACGATCGTGGTGTGAAGGTGATTGGTGCCACTGCTCATTACGTGTCAGATGTGTTGGATGAAGGCCCGATCATCGCCCAAGACGTCACCGCAGTAACCCATCGCGACGATGTCGCAGATCTCACGCGCAAAGGCCGCGACCTTGAGACTGTGGTGCTTGCCCGTGCTGTGCGTGCACACGTGGAACATAAAGTTCTCACCTTTGGTAACCGCACAGTTGTCTTTGGCTAAATAATTACGCAGCAAACTTCGTAGTCTGTAGACGTGCAAAACATTGTCATCGTCGGAGCATCACTCGCGGGCACACGTGCCGCAGAAACGTTGCGTGCAGAAGGTTTCACCGGAACCATCACCATGGTGGGCGATGAACCCCACAAGCCCTATGACCGCCCGCCATTGTCGAAGAACTTTCTTGCGGGTGAATGGGATACAGATCGCATCGCATTGCGTAAACCCGAAGCACTTGATGAATTACAGCTCACCTGGAAGCTTGGTGCGCCAGCCACTGCATTGAATACAGCTACATCCACACTGACGTTGGCAACAGGGGAGACCATCTCCTATGACGGCCTGATCATTGCCACCGGCGGAGTCGTGCGTCGACTTCCACAACAGCCCACACTTGCGGGCATTCATGTATTGCGCAGCATTGATGATGCAGAACATTTGCGCGCAGAGCTGAACGAGGGCACCCGAGTTGTGGTGATTGGCGCCGGCTTTATTGGCTTAGAGGCCGCAGCAACAGCTACAAAACGCGGGGCCCATGTCACTGTGTTGGAAGGCTTGGAAGCGCCACTTATTCGTGCACTTGGTCCAGAGATGGGTAGCGCCATTGGAGATGTGCACACTCGCAACGGCGTCACCATTCGCTGCGGAGTTTCTGTGGCGTCATTGAATGGCACCACCAAGGTGGAATCCATCACGTTGGCCAATGGCGAAGTAGTGCCTGCCGATGTAGTGATTGTGGGCATCGGTGTTGCACCTGCAACGTCGTGGTGTGAGAACTCGGGTCTCACAATTAGCGATGGCATTGTGTGTGATGCACAACTTAATGCCGGCCCTAAAAATGTGTTTGCTGCAGGCGATGTGTTGCGTTGGCCGAACCATCTCTTCACTGATGTAGAAGAGACCATGCGGGTAGAGCATTGGACAAATGCAGCCGAACAAGGCGCGCACGCAGCCAAAAACTTGCTGGCCACCCTTAACAACACAGAACAAACCCCATATGAAGCGGTGCCGTTTTTCTGGAGTGATCAGTTCGATGCGCGTATCCAATTCCTTGGTCGTGTCACTAAAGACGCAACAGCTGAAGTGGTGGCAGGAAACCCCACAGAAGGCAAATGGTGCGCCATGTATACAGCCAACAATCGTCTTGTCGGTGTGTTGGGTGTATCTATGCCCAAGTTGGTGATGCCCAGTCGCGCGTTGTTATCTACGCACACTTCAGTGGAAGATGCACGTGCACACTTTGCACGGGTGACCGCACCACCTCCGCCTGCACAGTAAGTTCATCTCAATGACTTTGCCCGACCCCGAACGATTGCAAGTGTGGCGCTCGTTTCGGGTCGCACACGCCGCTGTAGACAAAATGTTGACACTTGCCTTGCAAGAAGATCACGACCTGCAATTGCCGTGGTTCGAAGTGTTGGACGCATTGGTGTTTAGCGAAGATGGTTCATTGCGGTTTAATGAACTTGCAGAGCGTGTGATGACACACCCGTCGAGTTTGTCGCGCCAGTTAGACAAGTTAGAAAAACGCAAACTGGTGGCGCGCGAGAAATCTGTTCTTGATGATGGCCGCGCGATTGTGGTCACTCTCACTCCGCGAGGACACGACTCCTGGAAGCAAGCAAGCCTGACGTATTACCGCATTGTGCGTCATGCATTCACCAACACCCTTACCGAGACCGATGTGGTGGCGCTGCAACGGGTATTTTCCAAGGTTCTTGAGGCCGAATAAGCACTTTGGGTGGTCCGACTTTGGCCAAAGGGCGCCCACAGGGCAGACTTTGAGTGACCCGGAACGGTTCGTTCCCGAACAACAAGGACACCCATGCAGAACGCAGTCATCGTCGATGCCATCCGCACACCTCTTGGCAAGCGCAATGGTCGCTTGAAGGATTGGCACCCAGTAGATCTCGCCGGGCACACCCTCAAAGAACTCGTTGCACGTAACAACATCGACCCCGAACTCATTGAAGACGTGATTATGGGCTGTGTGATGCAGGTGGGCGAGCAAAGCTTGAACGTGGCACGCAATGCCGTTCTTGCAGCAGGTTTGCCAGAAACAATTCCTGGCACCACTATCGATCGCCAATGTGGCTCTAGCCAACAAGCAGCCCACTTCGCAGCCCAAGGCGTGATGGCTGGCGCATACGACGTTGTTGTTGCTGCCGGTGTGGAAGTGATGACCCGCGTGCCCATGGGCTCGGCGATGGCCGATGGCAAATACGGTTACCCCTTTGGCCCCATGGTGACCGCACGTTATGCACCAGACGGTGGCCTCGTGCCACAGGGCATTAGCGCTGAGATGATCGCCGATAAGTGGAACATCACCCGCGAAGACATGGACCGTTTCGCTGCACGCTCACAAGCACTCGCTGCACAAGCAACCGCAGAAGGCCGCTTCGAGCGCGAGATTCTTCCCATCTTGGATGCCGAAGGAAAACTCATGAACACCGACGAAGGTATTCGTGAGTCTCCATTTGAGAAATTGCAAACACTGAAGCCTGCATTCCGCAGTGAAGAAGAAGGCGGTCGCGTGACCGCAGGTAACTCCAGCCAAATCACCGACGGCGCATCTGCAGTGTTGATCATGAGCGAAGAGAAGTGCCGTGCACTTGGTCTCACACCACGTGCACGTTTCGTGAACTTTGGTTTGGCAGGCGACAACCCACAGTTGATGTTGACTGCACCCATTCCTGCAACACGCAAGGCTCTTGCAAAAGCTGGTCTCACCATGGAAGACATGGACCTCACCGAAATCAACGAAGCATTTGCATCTGTGGTGTTGGCATGGGAGAAAGAACTTCGCCCCGATATGTCAAAGGTGAACCCCAACGGTGGCGCCATTGCATTGGGTCACCCATTGGGTGCAAGTGGCACGCGCTTGCTCACCACATTGCTGCATGAACTCGAGCGCACCAATGGTCGCTACGGTCTGCAAACAATGTGTGAAGGTGGCGGCATGGCGAACGCCACCATCATCGAACGTCTCGGCTAACAGTTGCACATGTTTGCCCTGTCGTTTCCCGATTGGGGAACAATTGTCTGGGTAGCAGTGGGCCTTGTGTTCATGAGGCTCATCTGGAAATTTGGCTTTGGCATGTTGCGCTCGATGACCAATTCATTACCTCCGCCACCTCCCAGTGGTGAGATGCGCAAGATCAATGTGCGCTATCGCTGCAGTGTGTGTGGTGTGGAACTACGTGTGGTGATGGCACCAGATGAAGAACCACCACCACCGCGTCACTGTCTTGAAGACATGGACATCATCGCGCCGCTGTACGAATAGATAGTTCTCCACATGCTGTGGACAACCATGGTGATAACTACAACAGTGTTATTTCACAAATTCTCTAACCCATAAGGGGCAGAGCATCAATTAGTGATATTTGGTTGCTGTGTATAACCCGCCCAAAAGCGAGACCAAACCAGCTGCCAAGTACCAATTACTGCGGCCACCAGGTACAAAACCTAGGTAATAAAACAAAATAATCACAAAGCCCACGCCCAACAGCGCGAACATCACCCACAACACCCATGGGGGGCTGGACTTCTTGAATTCAGGAACCGGTGGTGTGTAACGGCTGGAGGCATTCACCGATTCAGAGTCGGTTCCATGCATATGTGCCGGATTGATGTGTCCACCTTTGGGGGTAACGCGACCGCCCTTTTTCTGATTCTTTGCCACGACAACGAGTGTAGAACGCCCGACCCCTAATTGGCTTCGCAAATGGGGTGAAAACACGGCAGGCTAAGGGGGTGCCACGCATCCTCGTCATCGATAGTTACGACAGTTTTGTCTACAACATCGTGCAATATCTCGGTGAACTTGGAGCCGACCCCATTGTGGTGCGCAACGATCAGCTCACCGTAGAAGAAGCCGTTGCGCTCGCCCCCGACGGTGTGTTGTTGTCGCCTGGTCCTGGTCGGCCAGAAGATGCGGGAATTATCTGTGATGCCATTCGTGCATTCGCGGGGAACACTCCCGTGTTTGGTGTGTGTCTTGGTCATCAAGCAATTGGTCACGTCTATGGCGGCGATGTGGTGAGTGCACCACAACTCATGCATGGCAAAACATCATTCATCACACACAACAACACAGGTGTGTTTACAGATTTGCCCTCGCCGCTTGAAGCAACGCGATATCACTCACTGGTGATTGATCGCGCCACAATGCCGGCTGAATTATTGATTACTGCCGAATCAGCAGATGGCACAGTGATGGGTGTGCGACATCGCGATGTTGATGTAGAAGGTGTGCAGTTTCACCCAGAGAGCATTCTCACTGCAGCTGGCCATGACTTGTTGCGCAATTTTCTTGCGCGTTGTACCAAGTAACGCGGGTTAACTCGCAGGTGGTGTGGTGCGGCCCACCGTGAGAACAATCTCTGTTCCAGGTGTGACCTGAGTGCCGGCTTTTGTTCCTTGCGATACCACTTTGCCCACGTTTGCATTCGCAGCATCAAGATCTACATACACAATGGAGACGTTTAACTTCAACGATGTCAATCGTGCAACGGCATCTGCTTCCACTTGGCCCACCAAGTTCGGCATCGACACCGGCTTTGGTCCAGACGACACATACAGAGTTACTGCTGCACCTTTATCTAGCAATTGACCCACTACAGGAGAAGTGCGCACAACTGTGCCCTTCACTGCGGTGTCGTTGGCTTCTTCTGCAATGGTGACCACAAATGCATATGGTTCTGCTTGCAAGAAGGCACTTGCTGCTTCGGTTGTTTGGCCAATCACCACGGTGGGAATAGCCACACGTCCGGTGCCACCAGAAATATTCACCGACACAGTGCCGCCCTTGGCTAACTGTGAACGGCCAGCGGGGTTTTGCAGCACTACTTGTCCGAGTGCGAATGTCTTGTCAATCACATCTGGCCCACGTGCATACACAAAGCCCGCGCCTTCAATGGCTGCACGCGCGGCTTGTTCAGTCAGGCCTACAACGGGGGGCACTTCAACTGTGGTGGCGGCCATTGCCAAAGTAATGGTTTCGCCTTCAATAGCTGAGTCGCCACCACCTGGTGATTGTGTTTGCACAAGCGCTACTGCGTCACACACTGCATCTGCGGGTGTGACCACCACTGCAAAGCCTGCTTGTTCCAAAGTGGCTTTGGCGGCTTCACATGTTTGGCCCGCAACAGAGGGCACGACAACCGCACTTGATCCACCCATGTTGGTGAGAAGGAAAACAACTGTGGCAACAAGAACAACTCCTGCTGCAACTGCACCCACGATGTAGTTGCGCTTGTTGCCCACGCGGTCATACTCAGGAAGATCTTCTACTGGGGCCATGGCAGCGGGCATCACTGTGGTGCCTGCATCAGAAGATACTGCCGGCATCGCTGCGGTGGCGTTGGGGTCATGCGGCACCTGTGTCATCACAGTTGTTGCTTCATTGGGGTTTGGCGTACCGGGGGCAATCTTGCCGCGCATAGATAACGCTTCATACATGGCGCGTGTTTGTTGGCCATTCATAAAACGGCCGAGGTCATCGCGTAACTCTTCGGCAGAGCTGTAGCGCAAGCCAGGATCTTTGGCGATGCACTTAGAGACCACCACTTCAATTTCTGCTGGAGTAGTGGGCACTTGGCTGCGAATACTCTTGGGTGCCTCGTTCACTTGCATATATGCAGTAGCTAAAGCATTTTCACCCGTAAATGGTGGCTTGCCTACAAGCAGTTCGTAGAGAACAACACCTAGTGAATACAAATCTGAACGCAAGTCGAGGCCTTCGCCTTTTGCTTGTTCAGGAGAAAAATATGTGGCGGTACCCATCACGGCGCCATCTTGAGTGAGACCTGCATCGTGGTGTGCATCAAGTGCGCGCGCAATGCCAAAGTCTGCAACTTTTACATCGCCGTTTTCGCCAATCAAAATGTTTGCGGGTTTGATATCGCGGTGCACCACATTGTTGCGGTGGGCATAGGCAAGTGCGTTAGCAATCTTGGCCACAATGTTTGCTGCCCCTCGCGGAGTGAGTCGTTCCTCGCGGCGCAGGTGTTCAGCCAGCGTGCGCCCCTTCACATATTCCATCGCCATGAAGTAAGTATTGGAATATTGACCCCAGTCGTAGACGGCCACAATGTTGGGGTGGTTCAACCCGGCAACAGATTGTGCCTCGCGACGAAAACGCTCCACAAAGTTTGGGTCCACAGCATGTTCGGGAAATAACACCTTGAGGGCCACTTGACGGTCCAGCAAAAGGTCGCGAGCCAGAAACACATCGGCCATTCCGCCACGGCCAATGCGTTGGCCAAGTTCGTAGCGGTCGTTAATCACCGTGGGATTCTGATTCGTCATAAGGCTCTATAGAGGCTATCGCTCTCACGCCAGCGGCTTAGGGCACCTCATGTGGTGCATACACGCTATTTCTGCACAGATAATGCAGTATTCAACACAGTTGCTGCAATTGGTCCGGCGAGTCGGCCACCTGTTGATGCAGACACTTCGTCGTCTACACCTTTAATAAACACAGCAATCGCAACACGGGGCGCATCAGCTGGGGCAAAAGCGGTAATCCAGGCATGTGATCGCTCTGGTTCGCCCTCGGGGTTCAATTGCGCGGTACCTGTTTTTGCAGCTCCCACCACACCATTGGAAAGACGGAAACAACATGTGGCGGTGCCATTGCTCACTACTTCTTTCATCAATGTGGTGAGAGTGGCCGCAGTAGTGGGGGGCATGGTGGTTTTCCATATAGAAGGTGATGTGGTGGAGATCGGTGTTCCCGATTGTGTGCGGGTCTGTTGTACAACAAAGGGTTTCATCATGCGCCCGTTGTTTGCCACACTCGAAGTAATCATCGCCATGTGTAGGGGAGTCACTTGTACACCACCTTGACCAAAACCATGAATGGCCAACAATGCAAGCGAATCATCAAAATCTTTTGCTAATCCACCGAAGGTACTTGCCGCAGCGCCAGGTAAATCAAATGGCACACGTTCATCAAAACCAAAACGATTCGCGCCGTCCACCATCACACTTGGCCCTATCTCTACAGCCACTTGCGCAAAAGGAATATTGCAACTGCGTCGAAACACTTCCAGCATGTCTCCACCACATTCGCGTTGTCCATAGTTACGAATGGGTTTAGTGGTGTTGGGTGGCAACCATTGTCGCTCGTTGGCAAACACACGCTCCAGTGTGAGAAACCCAGTATCAAAACCAATTGCCGTGGTCACAATTTTCATGGTGGACCCTGGCATGTAGCGCTCTTGATAGGCGTTGGCCAATAACGGTTTGCGTGTATCTGCTTGCAGTTCGGTCATCACGGTGTTCACGCTGTTGCCATTGTGTGAGGCCACCAAGTTTGGGTCGTAACTGGGGTTTGAATACATAGCCAGCACTGCACCTGTAATGGGATCCACCACCACCACAGATCCTTCGCGCCGGCCCAATGCATCTTTTGCTACTTGTTGAATGCGGCTGTCAATAGTGAGATGCACACTGCCTGTTGTGTCGGCGCGAGAAAACAAATCACCTGCGCCTTCTAATTGTTGTTGTGGGGTTTTGCCCACCAATACATCGTTGTAGGCGCGTTCTACTTGGGTGCGACCAAAGCCCAATGTGTAATGGCCAGTGATGTGGGCATACAGATCACCTTTGGGATACACACGTTGGTACGCAAAACGACTGGTGTTGTTGGCGGGGTCTACGGGTTCGGTGGCAGCAACAACTGTGCCATCGGCCGTCACAATGGTTCCTCTGCGGTCGTCAAACTCACGCAGCGAGACGCGATTGTTGCGCGCATCTGCCACAAGATCATCGCGGCGAATCACTTGCCATGTGGTGAGTTGAATAAACAACACTGCAAACAACACAATGAGGGCCACTGTGAGATGACGAATGCGTTGGTTCATCGCGCAGCCCTTTGCAATCGCCATGTGGCTACACGTTCGGTCACACTGGGGGAGTCCGGTACTTCATGTAAACCACGTGCAGTGGAGTCACTCATGCGAATCAGTAGAGCAAGCAATACATAGTTAGCAACGAGTGATGATCCGCCGTAGCTCATAAACGGCAATGTCACACCAGTGAGAGGCACCACGCGCAACACACCCCCCACAATGATGAATGTCTGCACCGCCACAATGGTGGTGAGACCAGTGGCGAGAAGTTTTTCGAAGTCACGTTGTGCGCGCAATGCGGTGCGCATGCCAGCACCCACCAACAACACAAACGCACTCAGAATTGCCGCAGCACCTACCAAGCCCAACTCTTCACCAAGGGCGGCGAAAATGAAGTCGTTGTGTGCAGCAGGCACAGCGCTTGGCTCTCCCAAACCCAAACCTGTTCCTGTCATGCCGCCATTGGCAAGTGAAAACAACGCTTGAATGGGTTGGTATCCGCGGCCTGTGTATTGGTCCCAAGGGTTCAGCCATATATCTACGCGCGTGCGCACATGGCTAAACAGTTGATACGCCACAAAGGCTCCGCCAGCAAACAGCACCACGCCACCTACGAGGAAACTTGTGCGTTCGGTGGCCACCCACACCATCACCACAAACAATGTGAAGAACAACAACGATGATCCCAAGTCGCGTTGGCCCACCATCACCACCACGCTTGCGCCCCATGCCACAAGAATGGGAGCTAGGTGGCGCATCTCGGGCAGCTGAATACCGGCAAAGCGTCGACCTTCTTGCCACAACAAGTCGCGGCGTTCGGCAAGGTATGCAGCAAAGAAAATGGCGAGAAGAATCTTTGCAAATTCACCGGGCTGAAAATTAATGGGCCCAATGCTGACCCAAATGCGTGCGCCACCACTGGTGAAACCCACCCCTGGCACCATGGGTAACAACAACAAACCCACACCAGCAGCAAGTGAGGTGTATTGGTAGCGACGAAGATCTCCGGTGCGTTCCACCACCAACAACGTGGCAATGAATGCTGCGATGCCTACTAGTGACCATGTTGCTTGTAGGCCCGCCCACCTATCGGAGAGTCGCGCGATCATCACATAACCCAAGCCATGCAAGAAAGCAGCCGTGGGTAACAACAATGGGTCAGCCCCGCGGGCCACAAAGCGCACTGCAATGTGGGCAACTCCCACCAAAGAGATCACAAAAATCATGAACGGCACAATGCGTGCCGGCATAGATGATTCTTCACCTAAAGATGCCAACACGTATGCGGTTGCAGTAATTGCACCAGAGAAAAGAACAAGGCCAAGTTCTGTTCCCCGACGCATTTTTGCCACCGTGTCGCTGGCCATGGTTTATCTCACCGTTGTCGTTGTGATGGGCACCGTGGTTGTTGTGGCATCAAGAATTGCGGCCTCCACCAAACTGAGGAACTTTGCAGCTTGAGAGGACGAGGCAAAGGTGCGATTCAACAACACTTCGCGGCGCACATCTTCAGGTAAATCATCACCATTCAGGCGTGTTTGAGTGTTGACCGTGGGTTGGAACCACAACACACCTCCCACACGCCCCTGATAAATAGTCACATTGTCGTTGCTATCGAATCCCACGAAGTAGCCACTGCGTGCATACACACCTAACACCGTGGATGCACTTAACACAATGAATACAAGTGCAGACCAGAACGCAATCACGCCAGGGCGCAGCGCTTTGCGCAGAATTGGTGTTGTGAGCGAAGTGGTTGCATCAGGTGGTGTTGTGGGCACCGTGGTGGTGATATCTGCAACAGGTACAGGAACGGGTTCGCTGATGTCATCCACAATGTCCACCACAATCACTGTGGTGTTGTCGCGGCCACCATTTGCATTGGCCACCATCACAAGTGCCTCGGCAGCTTCTTGTGGGTTGCTGTGATCTGCCAATACTTGGCCAATATCACTATCGGCCACTTCATCAACAAGTCCATCGCTGCACAGCAGTATGCGATCACCGGTGCGCACAAGTTGTTGAAACACATCTACTTGCACATTGCGATCAATACCCATTGCGCGCGTCACAATGTTGCGTCGCGGATGCACACGTGCTTCCTCTGGGGTAATGATTCCTTCGTTTACTAGTTCCTGTACATAACTGTGATCTACAGAGACGCGCGACAACACACCATGGCGAAACAAATACGTGCGCGAGTCGCCCACATTGGCCACTAACACCGCAGGCTCTTCGCCAGGCACAACAGCCATGGCCGTCAATGTGGTGCCCATGCCACTTTGTGTGCTGTCATCCAAACTTGCGGTGTAAATAGCAGTGTTTGCTTGTTGCACAAGTTCACGGAATTGCTCGGCGGTAAAAATGCCACCGCGTGCACCACTGCGCACTGTTGCAATTGCAAGAGCGCTCGCTACTTCGCCTGCGTTGTGGCCACCCATGCCGTCGGCCACCACAAATAGGTTCTCTTCGGCGCAAAAATCATCTTCGTTTTGTTGCCGCACCATGCCTACGTCGGTGGTTGCGCCCCATTTCAATTTCACGAACGCATCTCCAACACTGTTGAGCCCACCTGAAGTCTGTCGCCTTTTCGCAACGAACGGTCACCAGTGACGCGTTGGCCATTTACAAATGTGCCATTTGTACTGTCTAAATCAACTACCCATACGCCCTCAGGGCGAATTTCAATGCGTGCATGATGCGACGACATAAAGGTGTCGTCGTCTAAGGCAATGTCGTTATCTGCAACGCGACCCAATGTGAGCGAGTTAGACAAGGTGAAACTGGCGCCACGATGTTGACGTGGTTCCACAATCACAAACACAGAGCTGCCTTTGCGTTTTTTCTCTTTAGTACGTGAGCCCACAATTTTCCCGGTGGTGGCAACAGGTGTGCGCACTTCACTCCACACAGCCCACAACACTCGAGCAAAGAAAAGATAGATGAGTGCTAGTAGTGCAATCTTGAATACGTTGAGAACTTGATCTGTCATGTTGCGGGCTACGACGCCTCGAAACGCACTTGCGCTGTGCCGAAATTAATCACATCGCCGTGTTGCAACAATTGATTGCCGCTTACTGCCACACCATTGACCTTCGTGCCATTTGTGCTGCCCATATCGCGCACAGTCACTTCGCCTGCTGCGCACACAAACTCTGCATGGCGACGCGACACATTGGAGTCATTCAACACAATGTCACTCTCTAGATGCCTACCTAATACATAGTGGCCCTCGTGCAGTTCAATGCGCTGGCCATTGGGAAGGCTCAACACTGCAGGGGGAGTATCAGAATTGTTGACCACCATGGAGAGAAGTGGTTGAGGCTCAGGTGACTCTTCGGGTGAGACTTGCGGCGTGGGTTCTGAGATGGGATCGGCCGAGACATTGCGACAATCCACTTCGAATTTGCCACGGCGAAGATCTGGGTTGGTGCGCAGGGCCACTCGAGCCTTGCCTTCTACGTGGTACCCCTCTTGGCGAATGTATTCACGCACAGCGGCAGTCAGTTCGTGAATGAGGGTGTTCTCAATATCGGCAAAGCCTTCGCGGTCGGCCACCGAGAGCTGCACCAAGTAGCTGTTGGGCACCACGCGCCGGCCCTGGGCATCAACATCGCGCTCGGAATCCACCACTTGGAGCAATTTGCGGCCCAACTGCAAGGGCTTCACGCCAGATTTGAAGGCACGCGAGAACAGACCATCAAAGATGTTCTCTATGGATTTCTCCACGGTGCGTTTGGCCATATCCACAGGCTAGTTGCCGTGTTTGGGCGGGGCGGGGCACTTGAGATGTACTGGATATGTGTTGGTTTGAGGTCTGGGGAAGAGGGTGGGGCTCTTGGACAAGATCTGGCCGGTGGGTGAACTGCACAAATGAAGGCAGTCGTTATTGTCCTTAGGACGTGTGAGAGCCAGAAGGACCCTCTGAAATGAATCAAGACAGGAGAAAAGTGGTGCCTAGTGACTCAGCTTTGCGACGGTACACAAATTTCTTTACAAGTTTGATTCTCATGACCCTTGTCTATTTGAAGACAGGATGGAACTTATTCCCAAACTTCGAATACATGTTTGCACTGAGCGCCAACTTTCCAGATCTTCCAGACATAGATGCGTTAGCTCAATACAACTTCTACTCGCTAGCCCCATATGTAGTACTCAGTCAGTTATGTTTCGGTGCTGGGAACTCAACGAAACTGATTTTCTTCATCGCCATTATCTTTGTCCTGTTTTGTCTTCAGAGAGTTTCAAACTGCAACATCAACTATCGATTCAGTTTTGTCATTCTTTTATCTTCCCCCGCTTTGGTCATCTTGTTGTCATGGATAGGCTCATACGACGTAGTCACGGTCGGGATGATTCTCGTAGTGCTGTATACAAGAAAAAACTCTTGGGCGCTTATTGCTGGAATAGTCGCAGCATGGTCAAATTTCGAGCAGTTTTTACTAGCTGGAGTGATCTTGGCTCTAGCAATGAATATTGAAAACAAGTCTCGTAGCCGCAGAATGATGACTGCTGCAATCAGCTCTTGCTGCGCCTACGTGTTATTACGCTTCTTTTTGTATAGCCAAGGGGTTAGTGAAATTCGTGCCACGGGACAGATGAAGTTATTTGAGAATCGTGATTATTTTGCAAATGCATTGAACTCATCGCCAATAGTTCTTTTAACAATTATGTCCGGCTCGTTTGTAGCCATCTTTTATTGGGTTCGTGTCGCCAAACCCACTTTGAAGGAGGTGTCTCGTGTTGGAGTCGGCATTTTCATCATTTATGCAACCGCAATGATTGCGTTGGACCAAACTCGAATTGGGGCAATTTTAATTCTGCCACTCACACTGCTTCTAGGAGAAAAAATTGCAAGTAAATGCTCGCCACAGCAAACACAGAACTTCTTTCGTTCTTCATTCTTGGTTGCTTTACTCACCCCACCAGTTTTTGTCTGGTCGTATCAGTTGCATTTAGTCGGGTGGGACAACTTGCTTTTACGCTGAGATTGAGGCAACAGCGCTAGGTCATATCTGGCCCGTGCCGCGAAGCATCGCCACCATGATTGGCGATAGTGGCCGACCAATCCCATTAGGAAATGGAGAAGTGCCGTTAGAGAGTGACGGCTAGCAGTTGAGGTGATTGCCAGTTGGCGATAGTGTCTGATTCTCACTCGCGCGAGTGGCGGAATGGCAGACGCGCTGGCTTCAGGTGCCAGTGTTCGTAAGGACGTGGGGGTTCAAGTCCCCCCTCGCGCACCATGGGTGTCTACGAAGAAAGCGCGTGGACACCCACCTCAGTATTCATACTCTGAAGTCATGATTTCGGAAATACTCGCGTGAGTGGCGGGATGGCAGACGCGCTGGCTTCAGGCGCAAGGTGGTTGATCAGATTTGCAAATTAATTCACTAACCGGTTCCACCGAATTGCGTGATCCATGCATACTGTGTGCCCAGCATGGTGACCGTAACAATTGAAAACACAAGTAGAGCTGAAATTGACGTCGTCACAACTACTTTTGTTCGAGTTCCCCAATTGGCAAATTGAGGAATAAGAGAAGCAGAAAAAATGGTTCCAAGAGCGAAGATTGGATACATATCCGCTAAATAACGTGACGCAATTGCGAACTGCACAAAGATAACAACAGGCGCAGCAAAAGCTGCGAAAAGTATTAGGCCCTTTGACCATTGTCGCTGGCGAAAAACGATGACAACCGTAGCTATTGTCGCAAAAAGTGCGAGTGGCATTGTGTTTGTAATACTCGTATGTCTCTCGAGCCACATGGAATTGTCCTCAAGAGGGGGAAGGTATGTCGCTGGTTTGAGTTCTGCGTACCAAGGTCCAGCTAGTTGGCGGTTTTCTTTAGGACCATACAGAAAACGTATCCACGGCCATTCGCTACCAATATTCAATGAATCAGGGCGGAAGTACGACAACACTGTTGTGGGAATATATCTCGGGCTATAGGCCAGCGATCCGCCATTTTTGTCTGCAACATGTTGCAAAACTGGCATTGATCGATACTTGCTGAAATCTAAAGACGGGCTTCCCATTTTTAATGTGAGTACTCCAAAAGTGGCGGCGAATGGGAGCAGTGCGAGCAATATCAATTTGAAGGAATTTCGTATTAGCGCAGAACGATCTTTTCTCAAGAACACCAGCACTCCAATAGTCAGGAGTAATCCTGTCATGACAGTTGTAGGCCGTGACCCAGCTGAGGCTGCACACGCCAGAATCATTCCCGTGATTTGCCATGATCGGCGTTCATGTGTCCAACGCCAAAATAAATTCATTGCTAGTAAAAATCCAGCAAGCGACCACATGATTGACTCTTGATACATATATGGATCAAAAACAAACAAAAGATTGCTGGCAGGGCCGAGAACGATCGCCACAATGACCATGAACCAAGCGTTGAATCGTGGGCTATCACTATGTTCTTTGCGCAAGAGTCGTAAACACAAGTCAAGCGAACTCCATAGAACAATTACTGCAGCGATAGATATAAATACAGAATTGAATTCTGGTATCGAACTTCCGAAGAGGAATACCAGAGGAATTCTGAGAATGCTTGGGAAAATTCCAAAGTAGCCAACACACCTTTCATCAATGATGAAACACTCAAAGCCAAGTGCTGTATCGGGTACCCAAAAATGCCCATTGATCATTGAGTTTGCTTGTGCGGTAAAAAAACGCCATGGTTCATAGTTTTGAACCAGAGTTGGGTCAAACGTCCACCTTGATGACCACCCAAACATGTACAGACCAAAGACAACACTTGCAATCCATACGAAGTACGACGACAAGACGAAGCGTTGAAAAGCGGTCGATTTATTGGCGTGCATTGGAGATTAAGGGTATTACATCTCAGCTCGCTACCAGAACAACTGATTGATAGCTGCTGGTGTCAACGGGGGACCCCCAATTTAATAGGTGATTGGCAGACCAAAGCGCCCGAAAATACAGAAGCCGCTAGGCAATACCCATGCCAGTAATTACACCTGACCTTCGATGCGGGCCTGGGTATCGGCAAACTCCTACAATACGGAACAGCATTACGCGGAGAGAGACGTCTGTCTATCATGAAAAATCCTGATCGCAAGCCCACAGAGAATATCTGGATTGTGATGCCGGCCTACAACGCCGAAGCCACAGTGAAACAGACCTTTGACGATATTCCTGAGTCTCTAAAGAGCCAAGTGATTCTTGTAGATGATGGTTCTAAGGACAACACGGTCGAAATTGCGCGTTCTTTGGGAATTGAAGTAATCCAGCATGAGAAGAATCGCGGATATGGAGGGAACCAGAAAACGTGTTACCGCGCAGCACTAGATCGCGGAGCAGACATTGTCATCATGTTGCATCCCGACTATCAATATGACTCTCGTGTGTCATTGATTATGGGAGAGCTCATTCAGTACGACATTTGTGACATGGTCTTGGGTAATCGCATTCGTACTCGTCAAGAAGCACTCTCTGGGGGAATGCCGAAGTGGAAGTATTTCATCAATCGATTGTCTACATTCTTGGAGAACTTCATCCTTGGTCAATCAATCGGAGATTTTCACAGTGGCTTTCGCGCGTACTCACGGGAACTATTAGAGACAGTTCCCTTCGACAAGAACTCCGAAGATTTTGCTTTTGATCAACAGTTTTTGGTTCAGGCCGTGGCATATGGTTTTCGTATTGGAGATGTGCCGGTGCCCGTGCGCTACATGGACGAAGCGTCTTCCATTAACTTCAGCCGAAGTGTTCGTTATGGTGTGGGCGGCTTGGCCGCAATTGGTACCTACTATTTATGCAAGTTTGGACTGTCGCGTGACGGGAAGTTCAAAGGTGCCAAGAAAATCAGAGAAGCGAGGCTTGCGTGAATGTGTCTCTAACTGAGCGGTACCCGGTTAAATCAGATCGTCATTCAAGCCATTCACAGATACTCACGGTGTGTGGAGAAGGCGATGGACGACGGTTGTTGGATGTGGGATGCGCGCGCGGGCATCTTTCAATCGCATTAAAGAGGCAAGGCTGGAATGTCACCGGCATTGAATATGACTCTCAAGATGCACAAGTTGCCCAAGACGCAGGCATAGCGATGATTGTGGGAACAGCTGAGTCCGCATTGTGCAATATGACGGAGACCTTTGATGTCATTGTGTTTGCCGATGTATTAGAGCATTTTGTAAAGCCGCTTGAAGTACTTACTTTGGCCAAGAATCGCTTGAAGCCAGGTGGACGAATTGTGATTTCTATTCCTAACGTGGCCCATCTCACGGTGAGGCTGCAGCTCTTGCTGGGATCGTTTAATTACACCGACCGCGGCATTCTTGATAGAACGCATCTTCACTTCTATACCAAGCGATCTCTTCGGGAGATGATTTCCCAAGCAGATTTGGAGATTGTGCATCTGGGCGCCACCCCGGTACCCATAGAAGAGGTGTTGCCTGTTCTTCGTAAAGTGAAGCCTTTACGGGGAATACTGGAATTCAATGCTTTGACGGCTCGTATGTGGAAATCATTATTGGCGTACCAATACATCGCGGTTACTAAAGGCTCGTAAGGGATTTGTCTTAGCAATTGTGTTGTACCAAGTTGTCCTGATGATTCGGCACATCATTTCGGTAGTCGATTTACTTAGAGTCTTCCGCATTGCTTAAGCCAAAGAAAACCCAGGAACTTCTCAACTATGTCGCTGGGCTTCAGGCGCTTCGAGGAGTTGCAGTCCTTCTTGTCGTGGCCTCACATCTGCACACGATGGTTAGTACGGATCCTCATTTTATAGATGTGACTCCATTGCCCTGGATTAACCAAGCACTTTCTAGAGGCTTTCTCGGAGTAGATATTTTTTTTGTTCTTAGTGGATTTCTCATAACCTCGCTTCTCTTCAAAGAAGGTGAAAAAGGGATTACATCAAAATTGAAGGGTTTCTATTACAGACGAGCATTACGGATACTTCCAGCTCTCTATGCGCTGTTAATCGTTAGTTTCATCATCGCGCTCTGGGAAGAATCGTCACTTACTTATCAGTGGAACTCAACATGGAGTGCACTGTTATTCATCTCCAATTGGACGTTTGAACCATTCTTTTTGCAAACCCAAGATGATCTGGGTCATCTTTGGAGTCTCGCAGTAGAGGAACAGTTTTACCTTGTTTGGCCAATAGTGTTTTTTGCTCTCAGTCGCCGACGCATTCATTGGTCAATAACAACATCTGCAATGGCGGTTTTGGTCTTGGTTATCGCGCTTCATCGAAACTCTCTGTGGGACTCACAAGTGCCTTGGATTTTTATTTATCTGAAGACAGAGACGCGGGCAGATGCAATTCTTGTTGGGTGCATATTCGCCTATATTTTCAGATTTGTTTCAATTCCTCAGAAGTTATTAAAGATTCTCGGATATACATCTGTAGTTCTGCTCATCGCAGTCGCCTACTTCTATAGCGATGTAAAAAAGGGCTTCTTGTATCAAGGAGGTTTTTCTCTCATTGCATTTCTAGCCGGCATAGTGGTTCTGACAGTTGTGGTTGTGCCATCTTTTGGCGGCTCTTTAGTTAATTCGAGAACGCTAATTTGGTGGGGGCAGAGATCATATGGGATCTACCTGTGGCACTTACTCATATTTCGAGTCTTCGGTCGTCATGAGTTCGTTGGATCAGAATTCCTTCGAATATTGATTGCAATTGGAATCTCGTTAGGGGTTGCAGAATTATCGTGGCGAGTAATTGAGCAACCTTTCATTCGCATAAAGAATGACAAGTTCAGCAGGCTGAGACCGACGCATAATTGAATTACGGACGATTTCTCAGATCTTTGGATAGGTCATCAACGGCATCAATAGATAGGTTCACGAGAGTTGTATCTGCGGCCTGAGGCCTCGTTACAAATGTGCAGGCAAGAGACCAACGTTGCGTTGGACGTGGAGATCTGGTGCCTGCTCATCTTTTGGAGCAAGCAGATATTCGCCAGTGTTCGCCCAATCAATTGCCAAGTGAGGGCACATAGGCGTGATGCCATGTTCCGCTGTTGGGTTGTATTCGGCGGTGACAAGATAATTCACTGTGGTGTCGGAAGTAAGTGCGTGAAACGCATGGCCAAGATGCGCAGACAACAGAACTGAATGTCCATTGTGTGCAGAAAGGCGCACTCGCTCCCATTTTCCAAATGTGGGTGATGATGGTCGAACATCAACTACGTAGTCATCTATTTCTCCATGAAGTACAGTGACCAGCTTTGCTTGGCCTATTTGAGCAGTGCTGTAATGCACACCACGAATAGCTCCTTTTACTGAATGCGAGATGTTGGCTTGGAGGGGAACAAAGTCATAGCCCGTCTTTTCAAGTAATTCTGAATGTTTAAACCATTCTTGAAACCAACCGCGATCATCACCGTGACGCTGTGGGGTGATAAGCCAGGCACCTTGAATCCCGAGAGTTGAAACGTTCATAAATTCTCTTCCACCTTAAGTCTCCGCGCAATGGCGGGTATCGCATCCGCAAGTGCGATTTTCCAATCACGCATTTCACTGAGGCCTGTGTTGTGAGTGCGGCCATGGCCTAGCACCGAATATGAAGGGCGAATTGCGCGAGTGGGATACTCAGTTCCCGCAACAGGTGTGACCAAGTCCAGATTGCATTCCAAAAGGGCGTATATCTCGCGTGCAAACTCATACCAGCTGGCTTGGCCTGAATTAGTTCCGTGATACACACCATTCGGAGCTTTATGCAGCACAAGTTGTGCAATGTGTTCAGCCAAATCATTGGCAAATGTAGGTTGTCCCAATTGGTCGTCTACCACGCGTACAGGTTGATGGGTAAGTGCTCGACGAGCCATCGTTAGTGCAAAGTTGGCTCCAAATGAGCTGTACAACCAGGCCGTCCGCACAATAAGTGAACCATGTCTGTAATTCGCGCGAACGGCTTCTTCCCCGGCGAGTTTGGTGCGACCATACGCACTTACTGGTGCACATGGTGCATCTTCAGAGATGGGGGATTGTGCTGTTCCTGAAAACACATAATCGGTAGATACGTGCACTAATTGTGCATTAGCAAGCTGTGCCGCATGTGCGACGTGTGCTGCACCTAAGGCGTTCACTGCATGGGCAGACGCTTCACTATCTTCTGCTGCATCTACTGCAGTCCATGCAGCAGCATTCACAACTACCGACGGTGCCAGCTGTTGCACAAAGTTTGTTACTTCATCCTTGAGTGTGATGTCCACTTCATGTCTTCCTACCGCTACAAAGTTCATGTCTTTTGCTAACAGAGTTTGTTGTAGGCAACGCCCCAGTTGGCCTTCGCCACCCAAAATCAACCACACAGTTATTTGGCCTTTGATTTAAGCGGCTGCCACCACTGGGGGTGTGTGCGATACCAACGAATTATTTCTTCTATGGAATCAGCCAAGGAATGTTGAGGTGTGTAGCCCAACTGGGTGTGAATCTTTGACCAATTCACTGAATAACGACGATCATGGCCCAAACGATCTTCAACCGGTTGAATCATTGCATCGTCGTAACCAAAATGGGACAAAATCAAAGTAGTGAGTTCTCGGTTAGACATCTCGGTGCCACCACCAATGTTGTAAGTCTCACCTGCTGTTCCATTGCGAACTACAGCGTCTATTCCACGGCAGTGGTCATCAACGTGAAGCCAATCGCGTACATTCAGACCATCGCCATACAGCGGAACCTTCTTGCCTTCAATTAGATTGGTGATGAAAAGCGGAATCACCTTCTCTGGGTATTGGTATATACCGAAGTTGTTGGAACAACGTGTAATGCGTACATCCATTCCGTATGTGCGGAAAAAAGAACGTGCTACTAAGTCACTACCGGCCTTGCTTGCTGCATACGGACTATTCGGTAACAATGGCTCTTGCTCGTCCCAACTTCCCGCGTCGATAGAGCCATACACCTCATCGGTGGAGACATGAACAAAAGTGCCCACGCCAACTTCTTTGGCAACTTCAAGCATTTGGTGTGTGCCGAGCACATTGGTCGACATAAATATGGAACTGGAATCTATAGATCTATCTACATGTGATTCAGCGGCAAAGTGCACCACTACGTCATGGCCGCCCAGTGCGGGTCTAATCTCGCTCGGGTTGCAGATGTTTCCAGTGACGACGGACAATCTTGGATCACTTCGCACCGGATCCAGATTCTCAATATTTCCCGCATAGGTAAAGGCATCAAATACTGTGACACGCTCTATGTCGACGCCCCATCGACCATCAAGAAGACCTCGTACATAGTTCGAGCCGATGAATCCGGCACCGCCCGTCACAAACAATTTCATCAATTTAAATTATCGCAGATTCCATATTGATGGTACTTCTAGTGAAATAGAGCGACTACCATCACATTATGAAGGGAATTATCCTTGCTGGAGGTACTGGATCCAGACTATGGCCTCTCACGCGTGCAGTGAGTAAACAATTGTTGCCGGTATACGACAAGCCATTGATTTATTATCCACTCTCCACATTGATGGCGGCTGGAATACGTGAAATTCTTATCATTACCACTCCTCAGGATTCGGACAGCTTTCGCGAACTCTTAGGCGATGGCACTCAGTTGGGCTTGTCTATTAGCTACCAGGTCCAAAAAAGCCCTGACGGTCTTGCTCAAGCCTTTATCATCGGCGAGTCTTTTATTGGTTCGAGCAACTGCGCTCTTGTCTTGGGGGACAATATTTTTCATGGGTCAAGTTTGAGAGATGAGCTATCAAGAGTTCAAGAAGTGGTGGGTGGTTTAATTTTTGCTTATCAAGTGGCAGACCCCGCGTCGTATGGAGTTGTTGAATTCAATTCTGAGAATAAGGCCTTATCAATTGAAGAGAAGCCCGAAAAACCAAAGTCTAATTTTGCTGTGCCAGGGCTTTATTTTTATGACAACTCGGTTGTAGATGTTGCTAAGAAAATCAAACCAAGTCATCGCGGCGAATTAGAAATTACGTCCGTCAACAATCACTATTTGGAACAGGGCCAATTAAGTGTTCAGGTTCTCCCTGAGGGAACTGCGTGGCTCGATTCGGGTACGTTTGAGTCTCTTCATGATGCTGCAAGTTACGTTCGGGTCATAGAAGAAAGACAAGGAATAAAAGTGAGTTGTCCAGAGGAAATTGCGTGGCGCAATGGATGGATTACAGATGTTGAGCTGGAGCAAATCGGTATCAGTCTTCAGAAGAGTGGATACGGAAATTATCTACTAAAACTTTTAAGCAAGAGCTGATGTGGTTTTTGTTGCGATAACAAGAAACTGCTTTCCAAAAAACTTCCATAAAATTGGAAGCCTTAAGTAAACACGTGTGATGACGGGGTTAGCGGGTAATTTTGATTTAAATGAATAAGGAATAAACTTCGGAAAAACGCTTTTGATATGAAATTTTGCCGCGATCAGATGCTCTTGAATCGCAATGTGTGTAAGAGGAACAATATGATCAGCAAAGTCAAAATATTCTTTGAAGCAATACCTAAAATTGGGACCCATTATGATCACGGTTCCATTTTCCTTTAGTTTTTCAAATGCAAGTTTCAAAAACTCATTAACCTCCTGCTGAGAATTCATATGTTCCAAAACGTTAGAAAGAAAAATTAAGTCAAAATAATTTGAAGGCAGTTCCGCATCAAAAAAAGATTTATTGAAGAACGTGATATTTTCATTCAAATCTGAACTGTCAATTCCTAAGTCACATGCCCATCGTTCTTCTGCGCCACAAGAGTTTATGAATTCGCCTAGTCCACAAGCCGGATCTAGTGTCCTCTCAAAACCATTTGATTTAGACACAATGAAGGGAGCTAGTACCTTCCACACAGCAACTCTTTTTGCTTGATCTACATCTTTGAATCGGAATTCGTATAGTGATTTATAGTCCACGAAGTTGAGATTAGTCCACTAAGCCGCGAACAGTTGCACTAATCTCACAAATTTCATTGTTGCTTAAAGCTGGTTGAATACTCGGATAGACAGTAACTGATTCGACGCTAATTGCACATTTTTCTAATTCATCAAGTTGAGCCTTGGTATCTCGAATTCGGCTTAATTCAGAAGCTGTACTTACTGTTTCTCGAATCTTCAGTACGGAAACGGTAATGGTAGCAATCAGAAGGAAGCTGAGGATGAATCCAGATATTCGAAAGAAGATTAGGCGTTTACTCCAGAAGAGTTGAAACATAAAAATATAGAACAACATAGATTGAATTTGAAGAATTGGTGCATATCGGATATGAAGAAAACTTTCAGTGTTACCAATCCGCGAAACAACAATAAGGAGTGATGAAACTACAAGGCCAACTAGCAATACACACATGCCCATTGCTGCTTGTCTTTGAACATCGTGCATTCGAATTGCTGCCGCCAAAACAAGAAGAAAAAGAAGAAAAAAACCGAAAATGCAGATGAGTGAATTTCGGAAGATAAATGTACCTACGCTTAAATTGCTTATTGCCTGTGATGGCAAGAACAGTGACATTGGTGAAATCAGCCAAGTGATGGTTGTAGCTAAAGTCCAACGAATAATGTCCCAAGTTTGTTCAAAAAGTACTGCAAAATTGGTCGGCCATCCTGCCGCACGTGAATCTACTGGCGGGAAGATAAATGCCAGTTTTGAGCTTATGTATGTAAGGAAAAGTGAGATAAAAAAATAAACATTGGCATGAATGACATTGAGTTTGTTGCGTTGTAACGAAAGTGGGATCACGATGAAGAAAATTGCAATTGAAGTGCTTCCAAGAGAAAGCCATGACAAAAGGATAAAAAAATAAAATCTGACGTATGACCGAGTTGATTTCAGAGTTACGGTTGATGCTAGGACTCCAAAGAACACTGCCAAAAACCAGCAAATTTGCATTCCCCATTGAAGGTCATACCAGATACCTGAACTAGAAAAGACTGATGCAACCATAAATAGTCCCACAACCGCACCCAAGGCTGGACTTGTATTGGCGTGATTTGGCTGAAAGATTTGCTTTCTGATCAAAAAGACAGTGGATAATAGAACTAAGCCATTGACAAGAATCAGTAAGTGATAGGAAGAACCAAAAAGAAGAGTTTCCAGCCAGAGCACTGTTCGGCCAATTGGAAGGAAATGACCCATATGTCCATCAAGAACGCCCGCAACGCCCTTTTGATGAGCTTGTATCAACGAGAACTCATCCCACCAATACGAGAGAGATGGACTCCAGAAAACGCCTAGCGTAAGGAAACCTAATCCCAAGATGGCTACGGCTATATCGGATGCGTCTACGCGTAGGGTTTTTCCTGTATGGATGTTGTCGTAAGTGTTGATGCTCATATTTGACACTGCTCAGTTAATCATGAGATTCAGGTAGAATTAGACGCTGTGGATGACAGAATTATTGTTGTAGTCGGTGGATGTGGTCATGTGGGATTACCACTTAGTCTTGCACTGGCTTCACGCGGTAAATCGGTAGTTGCTTTTGACCTCGACGCGAAAGCTGTCGATATGGTGAACCAGGGTGTCATGCCGTTTCATGAGGATGGTGCCAACGAAGTTTTGGGACAAGTCCTTTCACGTAAATCTTTTCATGCAAGTACTAATCCCGCAGAAATTGTTCAAGCTGATGTAGTAATAGTTGTAATTGGCACACCAGTTGATGAGCACTTGAATCCTGATGCCGAAGCCGTACCCCGAGCTCTATCCGAAATTGCCGAACATCTCAGAGATCACCAGCTAGTAATCTTGAGGAGTACCGTTTATCCCGGTGTGACTCGGTTGACGGGAAAGAGACTGAGGGAATTGGGAAAAAAAGTTGATTTGAGCTTTTGCCCAGAGCGAATTGCCGAAGGCAAGGCCTTCATTGAGTTGTTTGAATTACCTCAGATTATTTCAGGTTTAAATGACTCTGCTGTAAGGAGGGCTTCTGCTGTATTTCGTGTACTGACGGATGAAGTCGTAGTTACCACTCCAGAAGAAGCCGAGTTGGCCAAGCTGTTCACCAATACATGGAGATACATTAAATTTGCTGCAGCCAATCAATTTTTCATGATCGCAAATGATTTTGGAGTTGATTTCGCTGAGGTTAGAAAGGCCATTACCTTCAATTATCCTCGCGCCGCAGATATGCCCGGGCCCGGGTTTGCTGCCGGACCATGTCTTTTCAAGGACACGATGCAACTTGCAGCATTCAACAACAATAACTTTGCAATTGGTCATGCCAGTATGGCGGTAAACGAAGGATTACCTTTATATATTGTTTCGCGGCTTGAACGCGAATATCTTCTTGACGAATTGACCATCGGAATAATTGGAATGGCTTTCAAAGCGGAGTCAGATGATATTCGATCATCTCTCTCTTACAAGCTGAAAAGAATCCTCAAATTCAAAGCACACGAGGTGCTGTGTACAGATGCTTTCGTTACTTCCGATCAAACACTGCTGGACCTAGAGACCGTGATCAAAAGATCAGATGTCTTGATTATCGGTGCACCTCATGATGAATATCGTCACCTCAAAACTGACAAACCGGTGATTGATATTTGGAATCTATTAGAGAACGGTTCATTAACATGAGCCCTCGGGCATCCGTGGTAATTCCCGTGTACAACGAAGCCGAAAGCATCGAAGCCGTTCTTCTTCGCTTACTTGAGTCAACAACTACAGTTCATGAAATCAACGTTGTTTATGACTTCCCTGAAGACACAACAAAACCTCTTCTAGAGCGACTTTCAAAGGACTACCCTCTCATTAAGCCAGTAATGAATACTTATGGCCGGGGACCAGCCAACGCCATTAAGTATGGAATTGATCACTCTCAGGAACAGATTGTTGTCGTAACCATGGCAGATGGCTGTGACGATCCGAATCAAATAGATTCTCTAGTTAAGCTAGTTGATAGAGGCGTGGTGGTTGCTTGTGCGAGCAGATACGCGAGAAGTGGTCAGCAAGTAGGTGGACCACTTGTCAAAAGCTTCGCATCACGCCTTGCCGGAGTGAGTTTGTATTGGTTAGCACGTGTAGGAACAAGAGACGCAACTAACTCATTTAAAGCGTATTCACGAGGTTTCGTCAGTTCTGTAGGAATTGAAAGCAAGTATGGTTTTGAAATAGGAATCGAAATGGTGTCGAAGGCAAGAAGACACCGCCAACCTGTTGCAGAAATTCCCACAATTTGGTTAGACAGAACCCTTGGGGAGTCAAATTTCAAATTACTTGCTTGGCTTTTGCATTATCTGAGATGGTACGTATATGCCTTCGGAAGACGTAAAACATTTGATCAGAAATAGATTTCAGAGAACTAACAAAAAGGGAAACATGACAAAAGTATTAGTAACAGGATCACAAGGCTTTATAGGTGGCTATGTAGTGGAGGAACTGCTCCGTCAAGGATATGTGGTTGTTGGACTTGATAACTTCTCAAAATATGGTCCTATTTCAAAGAGTTACGACCATCACGCAAACTATTCATTTGTGAACGGCGATGCGCAAGATGTTGAGTTACTTTCGGGTCTTCTTATGGACTGTGATCATTTGATTGCGGGCGCGGCACTAATTGGCGGCATTAGTTATTTTCACGCTTATGCGTATGACCTGCTTGCAACCAACGAACGGATTATGGCCTCTACTTGTGACGCAGCTATCCGCGCAATGCGTCAAGGGAAGCTACAG
>JBIKSB010000036.1:0-7904 GCA_044348855.1 Ilumatobacteraceae bacterium
TGGAGAGGAAAACGAACGTATTGCGCGCAACGGGATTATTGAGTTCGATGGATCAGAGAAAGGCCCAATTCCCACAGCGTTCATTGCAGCAACGCTGAAACTATGTGATGAGGCAGCACGTAAGTTTCCAATGGTGTGCGACTCATCGGCATCAACTACCACACGGCCTACAAGTTCGTTTTTGCGGAAAATTTGCACGACGTGACCAGTGATGGGGAGCCCACCGGTTGGTACGTCAGTCCAATCGAGCCACGATGACGTCAATCCACTTAATGCTTTGGGCCGTGTGGGTTTGCCGGGCACTGTGGGTGCCTGTGTGGTGCCAGACCCCGGTGGGCCCGACGACGCATCAGGATTACTTGGGGTGATTACCGGTGGTGTTGCTGGAATAACCGCGGGGTCTCCATATGCCAATCGATTGGGAGACAGTGTTCCGGCTGATGTCACCACATTGGGTGTCGCATCATTGCGCATTGCATCCATTACTTGGCTAGGTACCGCAGTTGGCGCAGCCGAAAGAAATCGTGCTGCGAGGCCTGCCACATGGGGAGCAGCCATTGATGTTCCACTAATGGTGTTGGTGGCCGTTGTTGATGTATGCCATGCCGAGGTGATGCCACTACCTGGCGCAAAGAGATCAAGACATGAACCAAAGTTTGAATACGAGGCGCGTGCATCAGTAGTAGTGGTTGCACCCACGGTGAGAGCAGAGTTCACGTTGCTGGCTGGTGACACTGTGCAGGCATCCACATTGGAGTTTCCTGCTGCGGCCACCACAGTGATGCCATCCAAAAAGGCACGGTCGATTGCGGCATTAAGTGAATCGCTTTTTCCTGCTCCAAGACTCAGGTTCATTACAGCAGGTCGTGTTATGTGATGGCCAATAGCCCACTCGATACCTGCGATTACTCCCGACACAGTTCCTGCGCCGTTGCAATCGAGCACACGAACGGGAATGAGATTTGCCGCAGGTGCAACACCAAGAGTCGATCCGGCGGCAGTTCCCGCCACATGTGTGCCGTGTCCATTGCAGTCACTTGTTCCCAGACCATCTGTAATTGCAGAAAATCCAGTGCCTACTCGTCCACCAAATTGGTTATGCGTTGCCAAAATTCCTGTGTCCACGATGTAGATGTCCACACCTGAGCCAGTGGTGATGTAGCTGTATGTGCTGTTTGTCCCGGTGCGTTGATCAATGCGATCCAAGCCCCATGAGTTAGCTGCGACAGTTGTCATGGAATTCACTGAGGCAGTGATGGGGGTTACCGAGAGTGTTTGGTCTTCTTCTACCCATTGCAGACTTGCATCGTTTAACAAACACAGTTCACGCGCAGCCCGTGGGGTGAGTTCCACTACTGCACCATTGAAGGTGCGTGAGAATCGGCGATTGGGTTGCACCCTTCCGTTCTTCAGTGTGACTAAACGGTTGACGTCTGCCTCGGTGGCATTGTCTGCAAAGCGGACGATGTAGTTCTTTGTACCCGTGGAGAGAAGCGAAGCGGGGCACGTGCTGACCTTCTTGGAAGCAGATGCAATCGCTGGTTGTGTGTTGTCGTTTGCGGTTGCGGCAACTGGTTGGGTTGCCCACATGGAAGCCGCAAGTGTCGCAGCAATGAAATAGGTAGTAATTCGACGAACTCGTAACACGGAGACCTCCACAGGATCGGGGTGCGCGTACGAAACTACTTGAGGTATGAAAGTACTTGCGGTCGGGGTTGGTCCAACCCCGGCGCTTTAGGAACCCCAGAAGGGCTTGAGAATAAAGATTTTCGGTCCCCTCTAGACGTCTGGCACACATGGGGATAACCGGATTTACTTTTTTCAATACATTCTCTACAAAACAAACTAAAAGTTTGTTACGCCTACCCTTCGGGTGCTGTGTTTTCCGATGCCCGTCGCCCGATCTCTCTCGCCCTTGTGCTCTCAGAATGAATATTCGCATTGTGGATGTATTGCCTCAAACAGGTGCGCCGGGCCTTTCGTTGCCCATGGGCTTTGCTGCAATGCTTCTTCCCGTGGGAATTGCAGCCACTGGACTTGTACGTCGACGTCGCCGTTAGTGAGCAGACGCTGAGGCGTCTGACATCCAAAAACTAATCAGTCCTAACGGGGATTCATCCACGGTCACTGAGACATCTATCTGGCCAGGCTTCATCGCAGTGATGCTTTGTAGCGGCAAGGCGAAATGGAAATTCAAACCCTCACCAGGGTTGAGTTGTGCATCACCATGAAATTGAAATTCAATACGTGCAATCTCTTCCACTGTGTCGGGGTAGCGAAAGATAATTCGACCGTTATGGGTTTCATTAATGCGGTGTGGGTGCACATAGACCGACATGGCCAAGTGTGCATCAATTTGTGCAGGAAACCCAGTTGATGTTGCAATGCGCGTGATTCCGCCACTCACAATGTTGAGCATTCCCTCGCGAATATTGGCATAGTCACACAACAACAAAGTTGTGAGATCAAGTCCGGAGCTGTCAAAGTCGTCGAGGTTCATGACCTCACACGGTACTTACTCTCCAGCGGGAACGATGACTACTGGCACCTTTGCGTGACGAGAGACATAATCAGCCACCGAGCCAAGCAAAAGCCCCATGACGCCTCCATGACCTCGTGAGCCCACCACAATCACATCGGATGCGGTAGAGAGAAGCGCATTACGTGGATCGTTATTCTCGAAATGCATCGCAAGAGAGACTCCACGACTTGCAGCTTTTTGTGCGACTCGCTTGTTCTCATCTTCCAATACGTTTTTGGCACCAGTGTCGTCAAAGGTGTACGACATGGCCATCTCGGCTGGAACAACGATGGGACTCCATGCCGCCAACAAGATCACTGTGTCACCTGAATGGGCAAATGACACTGCCCAGTCAAGTGCTTTTGCAGAGTTAGGTGACCCATCTACTCCCACAACAATCCGACGCTTACTTGGTGTATCACTTGCCATGATGTCAACCTAACGGCGAACCAAGAAGAGCAAAAGAGGAAATAGGGGAGAGGTATTTACATCACGTAATGAGGGAGAAAAGTCACTGCCGCTAGTGCGCGTGTTCGTGCGTGTGATGCACATAGGTGCGATCCGAAGTCGCGAAACGTATGGCGTATACAACGATGAAAACGGCAGTTGCTCCGAGAGTGATCGTCGGCCCTGGCGCCAAGTTGAGGTGATAGGCCACAATGAATCCTCCGAGTACTTCTACAAGACCAATTGCAATTGCACCTTTGCTAATTGTGGACACATTGTTGAAGAAAAGCCGTGCTGTGGCTGTGGGTGTAATGAGCAACGACACAGTGAGTGCGATACCTACGGTATTGAGACACACCACAACACATATTGCCAACAGCACCAGCATGGCCATATCTAGTCGTTGAACACGAATACCAATTTGTGTGGCGTGGTCACGATCGAAAGTGGCGAACTTCAAGTCATCAAAGCGGTACCACACAAATCCGAGTGCAAGAACTGTGAGCACAAGTGTGGTCCATAGATCTGCTGCATTGACTGTCAGTAATTGACCAAAGAGAAAATGTGTGATGGAGACTGTGGTGTCTACTTTGCTCAGAGCCAATACACCGAATGCAAACATTCCACTTCCTACTACCGCAATGACCGAATCGTGCCCGACGCGCCGGTTTTGGGATAACAAGTGAATGACAATTGCCATAAAGATTCCTGCAACAAGTGCACCTGGAAGCACCGCTTGTGATCCGAACCAACCGAACCCAAGTGCAACGCCACCGAGCACACTGTGGGACATTGCGTCTCCCATGTAGGCAAGACGCCGAAGAGAAATCCACGTGCCTACCGTGGGAGCCAGGATTCCCACCATGATGCAGATGAGACCTGCGCGTTGAGAGAAATCAGATTGAAATGGGTCGAGTAGCCAGTTCATTGAATTTCTTCTTCTACAACTGAGGTGAACAACTGTTCCAGTTTGTTGTCGGCCAGTTCTACAGATGGATGACCATCTCCCACGAGACGACGGTTCACTGTGAGGCAACGTGAGAAGCGATGTCGCACGAGCGATAAATCATGAGTGGATACCAAGATGCTGGTGCCGGTTGCTGCAAGATTGCCAAACAATGTGATGAGTTCGTCGGTGTGGACCGCGTCCACACCAGAAAGCGCTTCATCTAGAAGTAGAACGTCTGCCTCTTGGGCAAGCGCGCGGGCCAACATCACTCGTTGCACTTGTCCGCCAGACAACGTGGATAGTGAACGATTCTCCATGCCACCCAAATCAACTTGAGACAGGCACGTCATCACATGGGCAATATCTGCTTGCGTCGTGCGCATACGCCGCCCGTGAAAGCGTCGACGCCCCGCCATGACTACTTCGGCAACGGTGATGGGAAATCGAAGATCAATGTCCGTTTGTTGTGGAATGTAGGCAATGGATTGACGCTCGAGATGGTGACAATGCTTGCCGTGCACCACGACGTCGCCTTCGTGATCTACGAAACCCGCGAGTGCCTTAAACAGAGTTGACTTTCCGGCTCCATTGGGGCCTACAACTGCAATTAGTTCACCCGCTTGTACAGAGAATGAGGCATCAGTGAGTGCACGAAAATCAGTGTCATACGTGACTCCCACATGGGATGCTTCCAGAACTGCAGGCGTCATTAGGAACAGCGTAAACCTTTAGCCACAGAGGCAATGTTCTTCATCTGAATGCTGATGTAGGTCTCTCCTGCGGTGAGATCAGCTTGAGAGATTGTTTCTATTGGGTCCACTACGTCCACTTCGGCGCCAATTGAAGATGCCACAGTCTTGGCGAGTGCTTCGGGAAGTTGTGCTTCAAAGAACACAGTTGTTGCTTGTGCCTCACGTGCAACTTGGGCAATCTCTTCAAGTTCTTTTGCTGATGGTTCGTTTTCTGGGTTTACCCCTGCGATGGGCACAGTGTCCAGCTTGGCGCGTGCAGCGAAATACCCGAATGCATCATGTGATGTCACTAAAGCGCGACTCACACACGTAGTGAAGGTGTCATCAATAGTGGTGCCGAGTTTTTCCAATTCAGCCACATACGAGGCGGCATTGGTGTCAAAAGCGGTTGTGTTCTCGGGGCTCAGTGTTGTCAAAGTGGCGACTACTGCAGCAGTCATGGACACCATATTGGCGGGGTCGAGCCACACGTGTGGATCTGTGTCGCTGTCACTATGGCCGTGATCGTGGTCATGGTCAGAATCTTTTTCTGCTTTCGCTGCGTCAATTGTCTGCACATGGTCCATGAGATTTACCGCAGTGATGCCGGCCCCTAGTTGGGTCACAGCTTTCTCCACACTTGGCTGCAATCCGCCGCCAAGGAAAAACACTGCATCAACCTTGGTGAGGTCATCTAATTGACTAGCAGTGAGTTCATGATCGTGTGCGCCTACACCTGGGGGAGTGAGGTTCACAATGTCTATCGAGAGTCCCTCGGAAACTCGATCCACAATTTCTGTGAGCGGATAAAAAGCCGTCGCAATTGTTAACTCGGCAACAGCGGGACTTGTTGTGGTGGAACTTGACGATTCGCCCCCGCAGGCGGCGAGAACGAGTGCAGATGCGGATATGAGACTTGTGATACGGGGTGAAATCTTCATTCCCACACCATAGCGAGAATGAGAACGATTCCCAATATCAGAGATTATTCAATGTGTACGGCCTTGGCGGTGGGAGCAGCCCAGTTTTTCCAGCGGCTCACCACGCGAACACAGAAGGCCACACAGATGGCGACAATTGCCACGAGGACGTCGTCCAGTTCGAGTCGGTCACCCACGACCACCACAACGGTTGCTAACAGGGCAGCGGTTGCGTAGATCTCACGATGCAAAACATTGGGAATTTCGCGGACCAAGATGTCGCGAATAATGCCACCACCAATTGCAGTCAAGATTCCGATGGCCGATGCGCCAAGGGGACCCACGCCCGAGTCGATGGCTTTGCGTGTTCCCGCAACTGCGAACAATCCAAGGCCTGCTGCATCTACAAGAAGAAACAATCGCGACCAACGCGCCACAGAGGGGTGAACAAAAAACACGATGAGACCAGCAATTGCAGGTGTAGCGAGATAGCGCCAGTCGCTGAGTGCTGCTGCCGGGGTTGCGCCCAGCAGTGCATCACGAATGAATCCACCACCAAGCGCAGTTGCGACGGCCAAGAAGATGACACCGAAGATGTCGAGTTTCTTATCGACTGCGGCAAGTGCGCCAGAGACTGCGAACACCGCGATACCCACAATGTCGAGAACGAGAAGAAGTGTTGCGGTGGACACATCACAAAGTTAGGCGAATGGAGACATCTATGGTGTCTTTGTGGGAACTCGCAGAATTCTTTTTTTCGACCTAGACGGAACAATCGCAGATTCTGGCGCAGGCATCACAGCATCAATGAATGAGGCCTTTAGCGCCGCAGGACTAGACCCACTCTCCAGTACTGAAGTGCGTCGAATCATTGGGCCACCACTTCAGACAACCATGCCTGAGTTACTGACTACTCGAGGCGTCGAACTTGATCGGGTCGATTTCTTTATCAACCAGTATCGACAGATCTATCGCGAACATCATTTACCTCGTACTCCCATCTTTGATGGCATGGCCGACGTGCTGAACGAACTTGCGCAAAGTTGGCATCTCTCTGTTGTGACGGCCAAACCACAGGCACAGGCAGATATTGCAGTGCGTGCCGTGGGCGTGAAGCATCACATGGTCACTGTGGTGGGGCCTGCAGATGATGCACCACTTCCTAAAGCTCGACTCTTGGAAAAAGCTCTACGTGATGTGGAACAGTCTTTGGGTTTCTCGCCCGACATTGCCCGATGCTGGATGATTGGGGACCGACACCATGACATTGATGCAGCGATTGAAGTAGGGACACGCGCTGCGGGGGTGTTGTGGGGTTTTGGGGATCATGCCGAACTTCATGGGGCGGGGGCCCATGTGGTGGTGAGCAATCCCGCAGAATTACTGAGCGTCCTGCAGAACTCGTAGCACCGTCTCGGTAATCACGCCTTGCGATGTGCCTCGGTACACTGAGAAATCCCCAATCTGAAAAGGTGTCAGGTCATGGCGAACGAATGGTTTGAGACGGTTGCAGAAGCACAGCGTCGAGCAAAGGCGTATCTTCCTAAGTCGGTCTATGGCGCATTGATTGCCGGTTCTGAAAAAGGTTTGTCGAGTGCTGACAACTTGGCGTCATTTGATCAACTTGGTTTTGCACCTCACATCGCAGGTCTTTCAAACACCCGCACCATGAACACCACCGTCATGGGTCAAGAAATTTCCATGCCAGTTCTTATCTCGCCCACCGGTGTGCAAGCAGTGCACCCCGAAGGCGAAGTTGCAATCGCCCGTGCTGCGCAAAATCGTGGCATTCCTATGGGTCTGAGTTCTTTCGCTAGCAAGTCTGTAGAAGATGTTGCAGCAGCCAACGACAAAACGTTTTTCCAGATGTATTGGTGTGGCGACAAGGACACATTGGTGCAACGCATGGAACGTGCTCGTGCAGCCGGAGCCAAGGGTTTGATTGTCACTTTGGACTGGTCATTTTCAAATGGTCGCGATTGGGGTAGCCCATGGATTCCAGAGAAGATTGATCTCAAGGCAATGGTCAAACTTGCACCCGAAGTCATCGTGAAGCCAAGTTGGTTATGGACCTTCGCCAAAACCGGCCGTATTCCAGATCTTTCTGCGCCCAACATGCAAAAGCCAGGAGAGAAGGCACCCACATTTTTCGGTGCGTATTACGAGTGGATGCAAACACCGCTTCCTTCATGGGAAGACATTGCATGGTTGCGTCAGCAATGGGGCGGGCCTTTCATGGTGAAAGGTGTGAGCCGCGTCGATGACGCCAAGCGCGTGGTTGATCTTGGAGCAACTGCATTGTCTGTTTCGAACCATGGTGGTAACAATCTCGATGG
>JBIKSB010000037.1:0-7729 GCA_044348855.1 Ilumatobacteraceae bacterium
GTGGAAAAGCCGAAGACCTTGGTTTGATGAATGAATTGATAGTGCGACGAGGTGAGTACGTGATTGTAGGAGATGGTTCCTGTCTCGATCCTGAGGGCTGAACTCTCACAATGTTTCTTATGCAACTAAGCAACTCCAAGCGTTTGCATCCGGTCAAATAAGTGTCTGAAAACTTCCGTAGTGCGTGTTACTTTTGTACACGAGAAGCTCCGATAGCAGTGTCTATTGAAATTTGAGAGAAATCTATGAATGAATTTGCGGCAGTGACAATAGTTGCACACAACTATTTGCCTCAAGCCCGCATTTTGGCGGAGTCTTTCAAAAAGCACCATCCAGATTCCACTTTCTATATTGCTCTGGTAGACCGCCCGGTAGAAGCACGACAAATACGCGAACATCTTTTTACGGTGTTGCCGATCACCGAAATTGATTTCGGACAAGAGGGCTACACACACATGGCGTCGTATTATGGCGTCACTGAATTTGCTACATCAGCAAAGCCTTTCGTACTGCGTCAGTTAACAAAGAAACACAGATGTGTTTTCTATATTGATCCGGATATCAAAGTTTTTTCTCCCCTGACTCCGCTGATTGAAAAAACGCTCGAAGTTGGTTGGTCTCTTACTCCCCATGCTCTTCAACCGATTGTGAGGAATGGATGGCAACCCACCGAAGAGGAAATCAAGGGTGCGGGTGTATACAACTTGGGTTATATCGGCGTGACCTCGAAGTCCCAGGCACTTCTTGATTGGTGGTGTGAACGACTTCGTCATGATTGCATTATTGATGTTCCTCGTCAGTTGTTTACCGACCAGCGATGGATTGATTTAGCTGTGGCCATGTGGCCCGTTCACATCGAGCGCACCACCTCCTACAACGTGGCCTATTGGAATCTCGACCAGCGCAAAGTGTGGAAACAAGGCGATCAGTACATGGTGGATGACGATGTACTGCGCTTCTTTCATTTCTCTGGTTACGACCCATTAGATCCATCGTGGATATCGAAGTATCAGATTGGGCGCCCACGAGTGCTACTCAGTGATCAACCCGTGGTTTCAGAGTTATGTGAAGAGTATGGACGCCAGATGATTGCAGTGCGCGAAGAGATTGCGCATCGTGGTTCATATGGTTGGGGAGATGTTGTTCCTGGGTTTCCCTGGTCGAAGGCTTTGAGACGTTTTCTTCGGACAAGGGTTCTGATGGCTGAGGCGGGAGAAGTACCGATGCCGCCGAACCCATACGACGCAGACGGTGCACAGAACTTCATCGCGTGGCTTCGCGGACCTGATGAGATAATCCCACAGTTACCAAGATATGCCGCTGGCCTCTTCTTGGAGCGAGAGGACCTTCAGCATCATTTTGCTGAAGCACGGCAGGGGAGAATAGAGCGTCTTACAGAGTGGATACGCCGCAAAGGAGTTTTTGAGGATCCAACTTTTAGAGCAATGGGTGATGTCATTCATCCATCTGTGTCTACAGAGCTACAAGTCAATGACGTCTCACAAAGAGAGGGCGGCATTGACGTGTATGGCTATCTGCGGGCAGAGCTTGGAGTAGGTGAAGCTGGCCGGCTCGCAGTAACT
Organism: Ilumatobacteraceae bacterium; assembly: GCA_044348855.1. Classification (GTDB taxonomy): domain Bacteria; phylum Actinomycetota; class Acidimicrobiia; order Acidimicrobiales; family Ilumatobacteraceae; genus UBA2093. The sequence continues at coordinate 1,584 of JBIKSB010000037.1, forward strand.
GCATTGAGAAGTGCAGATGTAGGTGTGTCGACGATTAGCGACTCATTCACTTTGAGTAGGCAAAATTTTGAATTTCCCACAGATAATGAGGCTAGATACTCCACTGTACTTATGGCGGTGAATGCTGATCAATTGCCTTTGAAATATGAAACTCTCAGTAGAGATTTTTTCAAGAAACGACATGTCATTGGACAATGGTTTTGGGAACTAGAGGAGTTTCCTGATCGAAATCTGCCCTCTTTTAACTTGGTTGATGAGCTGTGGGCGCCCACCCAATTTATTGCCGAGTCATTGCGTGCAAAGGCGCCCAAGAAGCTGGCCATTCATCACATGCCCTTACCCTTGTTGCCACCGAAAGTTGCAAGTGGTTTTTCTAGAAGCGATTTGGGTATCCCTAATGGTTATATGTTCCTATTTACGTTTGATTTTCTCAGCGTGTTAAAGCGGAAAAATGCAATAGGACTTATAGATGCTTTTTCACGTGCATTCAGTCCCAATGAAGGTCCTATTTTGGTCTTGAAGACCATCAATGGCGACAAGAGAATGAGAGAACTTGAAAAACTTCGATGGCACGCGCGCAACAGACCAGATGTTCTCATCATCGATGAGTATCTTCAAAATGAGCAGGCTGCAGCATTAATGAACGACGCCGACTGCTATGTGTCACTGCATCGATCAGAAGGTCTGGGATTGACCATGGCTGAGGCAATGTTGTTGGGTAAGCCAGTTATAGCTACGGCATATTCTGGAAATATGGATTTCATGACAGAGGACACTGCAATGTTGGTGCCGTGGATGCGAACCAAAGTTGGCAACGGAGCAGAAGGTTATCCCGCAGATTGTGATTGGGCTGAACCTAACTTAAAGAAGGCGAGCGAATACATGCGCAAAGTATTCGATGACATCGAGTTTGGCAAAGCTATTGGTTCGCAAGCTCAAGCAGATTTGCTGTCGCGTTTCTCACCAGAAGTGTGCGGTAATCGAATGAGAAATCGACTTCAAGAAATCTGGAGAAAATGACATGGCTATCAATCCACTTTCCTTCTTAAAGCACCGTCTAAGTGCTGCCATTGACTGGCGGGTCACTCAGGAGTTTGACCAAGAACGTGACCTAATACGTGACACCAATGCCGCAATCTTGGATGTGTCGGTCCAGCACTCTGATCAAATTGCTGCACTAACCCGCATGGTTGAAGAGCTTGAGAAGAGAATTGCATTGCTTGAAGGCCAAAATACATAATTTCTAAATAAAACTCACCTATGCTCGTGCACGTGATGATTTCATATTCACAAAATCAAGAAGATGTAGTCCTCAGCAGACTGACCAAGTTCGTAGATGCCGGTACGTATGTGGATGTGGGTGCTGGTCATCCCATTATTCATAACGTTACGTATGATCTGTACACCAAAAATTGGCGCGGCATAAACATCGAACCGATGGCACGCGAGGCGTCCTTATTACGAGAAACTCGACCCGAAGACGTGACGTTACAGACTGCCGTAAGTAATTTTGAAGGTCGGATAACTCTCTATGAGGCACCACTTGAGAACCGGGGTTCCTCAACGACCGATTTGAATCTTGTCACCAAACATCAACAAGAAGGTCAGGAATTCCGAGCTGTTGAAACCGATGTTTGCACACTGACGTCAATTTTTGAGCGTCATGATATTGGTGAGTGCCACTTATTAAAAATTGATGTTGAAGGTGCAGAACGCGAGGTGCTTCAAGGACTTGATTTAACTCGCTTTCGCCCTTGGGTGATTGTGGTTGAAGCAACTCTTCCGCAATCAACTATTGATAGCTCACAACTTTGGGAAGGAATTCTCTTTGATGCTGGCTATCAGCAAACTCTGTTCGATGGACTGAACAAGTTCTATGTGAGAAATGACTTGCCAGAGATAGCTGACACATTGTCGACGCCGACAAATGTATTTGACAATTGGAAAACATCTGAAGTTAATGATCTGAACAATCAGGCCATGGACTTGCAAGTTCGGATCACAGAGATGCACACGAATTACATTCGAGAGTCTGAGAGCTTTAGGAAAACACTCTCAGATGCAGAAATCTATGTTCAATCGCTCATTGAACGCGCAGAACGTGCCGAAGAGTACGCCAGATCTTTGGAAAAAAAGATTTCCTCTTAAGAGATCACTTCTCGCTTTTCTTCCAAGAAGCGTCTGTAGTGATGAGACCCTCGTCGTAAACATTCGTCTGAACAACATGGATCTGTTTTCTCTTTCCCCAGTGATCGTATGAATGAAGTTCTGTCCAGTCAACAAGATCAACTGTTAAGTCGTAGACTCCCTCAAGTAATGGCAAGTGAAAGATTTCAAGGTCAATAGCCCCTGTGGAATTCATAGGCGTAAAGCGAGTACCTCGTCGCTTGCTATTTGTGCCCCATACGTTGGTCCCATCGACATTAGTAATTCGAATTCCAGCAACCACATCAGATAACTCCATGTGAGCGTGGTAATGAATGCGAATAATCATCTTCTCACCAGTTTGATGAAGCGTTGACTCATTACCCGCTTCATCGAGCAATTGAACATTGGTGATTTCAATCTCGTGGGAACCCCAGCGTTTTCCGATTTCGCCTTCAACGGTTTCCTCGGCTCCGTAACTCAAGCCGGAATACTCGTTCACAACATCTAGGGCAGGGCCGACCATCTTGAGGCTGCCCTGATCAATCCACGCTGCTGTTTCACAAAGTTTCTCTACTTGGTCAAGGCCATGGCTCACAAAAATGATTGTTTTACCTTGTTTACGGAGTTCCTGAATTTTCTCTAACGATTTCAATTGAAAAGACGCATCACCAACCGCGAGCACTTCATCAATGACGAGAATGTCAGGGTCCACATTGATGGCAATCGCAAAACCAAGTCGAACCGTCATTCCGGACGAATAGTTTTTTACTGGGGTGTCAATGAATTCCTCGAGTCCAGAGAACGCGACTATTTCATCAAACTTTTTCTCGATTTCTTTTTGGGTCATTCCAAGAATGACGCCATTGAGATAAATGTTTTCCCTTCCAGATAGATCAGGATGGAATCCAGCACCTAGTTCCAGAAGTGCCACGACCTTGCCGCGATGGGTAATGCTTCCTTGATCTGGCGTGAGGATCCCTGCCAAACATTTAAGAAGTGTGGATTTTCCCGAACCATTTGAGCCGATAATTCCAAATGTGGAACCGGCGGGCACTTCAAATGAGATGTCTTTTAGTGCCCAGAAATCCTCGTACTTTGCACGCCCACCTCGCAAAAGTGCAGTCTTGAGATATTGGTTTTTTTCGTGGTAGAGCCGAAATTTTTTAGAGACGTGCTCAATGGACACTGCAGATTGGCTCATAAGGTGCCTTCAGTCTAATGAACATCGGATGCGGTAAGCACAGGTGTGGGTGAAGCCCAGGTTCTACACTGACTAGGTGCCTCAGATAGCCGTAGTTGGAACTGGATATGTCGGCTTATCCACGGGGGCATGCCTTTCTCAACTAGGCCATCATGTGACGTGCCTTGATGTTGATAGTCACAAGATTGAGCGTCTGCAACGAGGGGAGATCCCCATAGTTGAAGAAGGGCTCTCTGAGTTGGTAACCGCAGGACTCGAGAAGAAAACTTTGAGCTTCACCACGAACAAGCAAGAAGCTTTAGCGAATGCAGACGTGGTGTTTTTATGTCTACCCACACCACAAGGCGAAGACGGAAGTGCGGATTTATCTCATGTGCGCGGATCTGTTGCCGAGATTCGGGGCCTATTGAAGCCACACAGTGTTTTGGTGAATAAGTCCACTGTGCCAGTGGGAACCGCAGATGAGATCCGCACCTTGCTGCGACGTGACGACGTAGCAGTGGTATCCAATCCTGAGTTTTTACGACAAGGAACCGCTGTTCAAGATTTTCTCCATCCGAGCCGTGTAGTGATCGGCGGTAATGACCCTGCTGCGATAGACACGGTGGCTTCGGTCTACGAAAAAGTTGATGCACCTATTTTGCGGATGAAGACAGAATCTGCCGAGGCATTGAAGTATGCGGCAAATGCTTTTCTTGCAACCAAGCTGACCTTTATTAATGCGATGGCAGATATTTGTGAGGCAGTAGGCGCAGATATTTTTGACGTTGCAACAGGCATTGGTATGGACCCGCGCATTGGGGCCGACATGTTGCAAGCAGGACCAGGGTGGGGCGGAAGTTGTTTCCCCAAGGACACTCGAGCACTGGTGAGTATCGCTGCAAACGGTGGCTATGACTTCGCACTTCTTCGCGGAGTGATTGAAACTAATGATCAGCATTATCAACGTATTGCAGAAAAGGTGATTGCTGAATGTGGTGGATCGGTTGCAGGCAAAGTAGTTGCCGCATGGGGTCTCACCTTTAAAGCCAACACAGATGACCTTCGCGATTCTCCTGCAATCAAGATTCTCTCGTTACTCAATGACCACGGCGCACAGATTCGTGCATATGACCCGACTGCGAAGAAGCCTTATGTTGCCTATCCATGGATAGAGATTGGTACCAGTGCACACTCTGTGTGTGAGGGGGCTGATGTGCTTGCAGTACTCACCGAATGGTCAGAGTTTGCCGCGACGGATCCTGCTTCCGTAGCGGCATTGTTGAAGTATTCACGAGTAGTGGATGGCCGCAATGCGTTGAATCGTGAGAAATGGCTACACGCAGGATTCTCGTACAGAGGGGTGGGTCGATAGTGGGTTCACCACTTGCTCCTGTGAAGCGCGTGGCGGCATCACATGAATTGTTGTGGAACTTGACGCTGCGCGAATTGCGCACCAAGTATCGCCGTAGCGTATTGGGCTGGGGTTGGTCCATGATGAACCCGTTGGCCACAGTTGCTATCTACACGTTTGTCTTTGGGCATCTGTTTAAAGCGCAAGCACCCCTTGGCATTAACAGTGATCTTCAAGTTTTCGCCCTGTATTTGTTGTGCGGTTTGTTGCCCTGGAACTTTTTCATGTTGGTGACTAACACCGGTATGAATTCGCTGTTGGCTAATGCAGCGTTAGTGCGCAAGGTTGCATTTCCTCGCGAGGTGTTGGTGTTTGCCAATTCATTACATGGCATTGTGCAGTTCAGTATTGAGATGGGTCTGCTCACAGTTGCATTGTTGATTGCGGGAAGCATTTTCTTGCCGTGGCTACCAGTGGTGTTGGTGCAGATGGTGCTGCTGTTGCTATTTGCATCGGGATTGGCATTAGGCCTTGCTGCGGCAAATGTGTACTTCCGAGACCTTGGCTACTTGTGGCAAATTTTTAGCCAAGTGTGGTTTTTCGCAACGCCCATTGTGTACACGCCAGATCTCATTGAAGGTCGTGTGCCCGGGTGGGTAGAGGCCATTTTGAATGTGAATCCCATGGCAGTTTTTGCACAAGGCTTCCGCCGTTCTATGTATGACTCAGCATTTCCCGGATGGGACAACTTGGGTGCATGTGCATTGGTTGCAGCAGTATCAATGGTGTTGGGGTGGAGCTTGTTTACAAAGCTCTCCCGACGTTTTGCTGAAGAGCTATAAAGACATCTTGCGCAAGCGGCGCAGTTGACTGTCGATATAGGGGCGTGCACGACGTTGTCCGCCGCGTTCCACGATGGCGGCCTGCAATCTTTCCAATGACGTGATCACCACATCTGGCCGTGGGGTGCGACCCATGCCGATGCAATCTTGCAACCAGCCCGCTGGGCTTTGATGGCCTCGTTCGTTGTTGCAGCGTTTGCAGGCTGCGAGTTCGTTCTCTATCCAACTAGGGCCACCTTTAATACGGGGCACAAGGTGTTCTGTGGTGGGGGAATTGCGCTGTGCATCCAATGGGGCACTGCACCATATGCAATTGGGGCCATCGCGATTCAAGATCACAGCCATACGCTCCCGGCGATTCATCTGACGCGACCGTGACTCCACAACTGCTCAGGGTAGGGGGTAAGGCCAAGGCGGTGTGTTGTCGTGTGCTGCGCTGGCAGCACACATTGCCCAGGTGAGCCCCTCTTGCAAATATAAGTATATACTTATACGCATACACGGACGGTAAAAGTGCCGTTCCGATCTGTTACCGAATCAAGTGAGTACACACAGTGGTTTTCAACTCTTTCCGAAAAACAAAAGGCCGCAGTTCTGTTGAGAGTGCACTGGTTGCTTGCCT